>JAFXSU010000243.1 GCA_017525435.1 Victivallales bacterium | reverse complement strand
TTGCCTTCGCAGAACTAATGGAGGCGAAGCTGCTCCCGAAGACCTTGTTGCCGCACATCACCGACCTGTTGGCACAAAAGCACGAAGTCGCCGAGAATGTGCGCATCGTGTTCGACGAGAACCTCGACAAACTCTACAAAGACCTCTCCCAGCAGTGTCTCTCACAGGCTCCAAGACTACCTACAAAGCACTTGTCCCACACAACCTTGGATGCAATTTTCCAAAGTATGATAACCATCTGATGCCCCAATGCCGATATTCACCGAATCCCATCCTGTTATTTCCAACATACTGAGGCTCATACTATTGTTTGCCTTGGGCATGGGGTTGTTCTATGGCTTCATCGTTTTCTGGCTTATCCTGGCATTCAGTACGCCGCACTTCGTTGTGGGAGCGATTTCAGCGCTGCTAGTCGCGTTAGGGCTCTTCTTAGGTCTCATCCGCCTCTGCTGGGGAGGCAAAGTTCTGGGGCGCATCGCAATGGTGCTCATTGTGTTGCCATTGTGTGTCGCGGTGCCCTACTACGGTCATCTCATCTGGCACGAGAAGCGCTATCCGCGCATGGAACAGGAGGTCAAGTGGTGGCAATACCAACCCTACCGCGCTGGCAACAAGCTGGTCAAGACCAACGTCCCGCCGGAGTTTCAAATCGCTCTTCCAGCGGAATATCCGCGACTGAATGGCGCGTATGCGCTCTACCCCATCTACGCAGCCGTCGCCCAGGCGATGTATCCCCAGGACATCACGGAAAACTACAACTTCTTGAATACCAATGGATCGGATGTCATTTTCGACGAACTCCTCCAAGACAAGCGCGACCTGATTTTCGCCTTGGCACCCTCCGCCAAGCAACAGGCTGATGCCGAAGCCGCCGGCGTGACCTACGAGCTGACGCCCTTTTGCAAGGACGCTTTCGTCTTCTTCGTGAATGTCAAGAATCCCATCGACGGCCTGACCACCGAGCAGCTCCGCGGAATCTACTCGGGAGAAATCACCGACTGGAAGGAACTTGGCGCGCCGGAATCCGCCAAGATCATTGCCTTCCAGCGCAACGAGGGCAGCGGCAGCCAGACCACGCTTCAGAAATTGATGGGCGACCGCCCCATCATGCCACCTCTGGAGGAGGACCGCGTGGGCGGCATGGGCAGCATCATCCACGATGTCGCCGCCTATCGCAACTACCACTCCGCCATCGGATTCTCCTTCCGCTTCTATGCCACGGAGATGCTCTACAACAACCAGCTGAAGCTTCTGGCCATCGACGGAGTCGAACCGACGGTCGAGAACATCCGCAACGGCTCCTATCCGCTGGTCACCACCGCGTACATCGTCTCCGCCAAGCCCCGCTCCGAGAACGCACGGAAAATCGTTGACTTCCTGCTCTCCCCCGCCGGACAGAAGTTGGTGGAAGAAACCGGATACATCCCCGTCGCCCCGACGACCTCCGAATAGCCCATGACCGACTCGCGCAACATATTCATGCTGAATATACTGCTCTGCGTGGCCATCGTTGCCGTGCTGGCTGTGGCATTGGACCGTCGCCAGGCACGGCCTGCGCTGTCGCCGTACACGGAACGCACGACCACTTCAGAAGCTAGTCCCGCAGTCCCCCAAAAGTCCTCCGTCGATGATTGGGATGACACAGCCACCTTGGATGCGGAAATCGCCGCGCTGCGTGATGAAATCGCTGAACTTCGGGAAAAGATTGCAGAAGAGGACAGCAAACGTCTGGCAGCCGAAGCGGAAATGAGCCAGAAGGCCGACGCCGCCATGCAACTGGTCAATCAGCGTCGTCAGGCGGCTTCCACCTCGCCTGTTCGCCTCACCTTGGAGGAACTACTAGCGCGCCAAACGGAATTTCCCCAGGCCTACGAGAATGTTTCCAAACAAATTCACCTGGAGGCCGAGGAGCGCATTTTGGCACGGCAGATCATCCGCGAGCATCTTGACGAGACGACACTCACCGACGAACAGCTTGGAAAAGTCCACACATTCCTTGACAAACTGGATGCTTTCGATCGCAAACTATCCATTCAGAATTATCATCCCGAAGACTTTCCTGATGATTCCGAACAGTGTAGAATGCTGATAGCAAATGCCTTTGCCGAAGTGCCGAAAATCACCCTCCCGAAACTGACCAACACCGTCAATTACCACCACCTCTTTTTCTTTCCCCAGGAGCAGACCACCCCATGAGCAGTTGGAAAACCACCATCGTTCTTGTGGTCTTGTTGGGACTTGCGCTTGCACTGGCCTTCCCGCGACCTCTTCGGCACCCCACAGACAATCAAAGCAGACGGTGCACCAGTCATTTCGCACAAACTGAAGAGGCGGCCGCGTCCTCCTCAACTGCCACGCGTCTTCGCCCACCCCACGTGAATTCACAGCGGCTTTTGGAGCATTTGCACCGACAATACGCCACCATCCGTCACGAATGGCATGACAGAGCAGTATGCAACATTCTGATAGAGCACGACATCTGGGCTTACTCAAGCCAGATGTGGCTGCAAGATTTAACCCAAGAAAAACTGAAATCGGTTTGGGAAAAGAGCACCCAAGAACTCTTCTACTATCTGGACACCACCAACTTCACCGCCTTGTCTGAAGACGAAAAGGCAACTCTTGCGCATTTCCGAGAACTACGGGAACGCATGCACGAATTGGCAGACAATGACGACACCCCGCTGGACGACTGGCGGGAATTTGCCCAAGAATACGGTCCATTGCCAAAGCAGGTCGTTAAACTCATTCGGAAGCAATTCCTGTATGATGCTGAAACTCAAATGACTCTAGGGGAAGCACTTTGGATTTTTTATCCAAAGAGTTTTCCAGAAGCAGGCACTGGTGTAACTGGCCTCGGAAAACAAGACGGAGACCAAGAAATAACGGTGTTCGGATATCTTCCTTCCAATCCGAAACTCATTCCACCCCCGCCAGTCGAAAACCTGGAAGACCTGCTGCCCAAGGAATAACGCATGACGCATGACGCAGGGTTGCTGTTTAACTTTAACCTTAAGGCCAAGTCCCGAATGTCCCGAATGTCCCGGATGTCCCGAACCCCAGGACCTGAGACCAAACCTTTACTTTTCCCTTTAACCTTTAAACTTTAAACTTTTACAATGCCTCCTCAATTCGTCTTCCAGATGCTCGGCATGTCCAAATTCTACGGGGACAAGCCAATTCTCCAAAACTTCAACCTATCCTTCTTCCTGGGTGCCAAGATTGGCATCGTCGGCGAGAACGGCGCCGGCAAGTCCACGCTTCTACGGATCATGGCTGGCGAGGACACGGAGATTTTAGGCACGGCGACCATCACCAAGGGCATGCGCGTGCTGCTCGTTCCGCAGGAGCCGCGCCTGAATCCGGAGAAGGACGTGCGCGGCAATCTCGAGGAGGCGATGGCGCCCATCCAGAAGCTCATCGACCGCTACGACGAGGTCATGGGCATGATGGGCGACTCCAGTCTCTCCGAAAAGGAGACCAACAAGCTCAATGACGAATTCGACTTCCTGCAAAATGAAATCGACCGGCTCGACGGCTGGAACATCGCCCACTACCTCGACGTCGCCAGCGAGGCGCTCGTCCTCCCGCCCGACGAAGCGGACGTCACCAAACTCTCCGGCGGCGAGAAGCGCCGCGTCGCACTCTGCAAGGCGCTCCTCGAAAAGCCCGACCTGCTGCTCCTGGACGAGCCGACCAACCACCTCGATGCCGAAACCATCGCCTGGCTCGAAAAAGCCCTGCGCGAATACCCCGGAACCGTCATCATCGTCACCCACGACCGCTATTT
>JAFXSU010000030.1 GCA_017525435.1 Victivallales bacterium | reverse complement strand
GTGGTCATCGCCATCATCGCCATCCTGGCAGGAATGCTCATCCCCGCTGTCAACCGCGCACGTGGTACCGCACTTCAGACCGCCTGCATGAATAACCTTGGTCAGTTGGGCAAGGCGGAGGCACTTTTCGCCATCGATAACCAGAGAAAAGTTACATCGGTGGCCAATGATACAGATGCTAGTTCTTCAAATTGCAATAAGCCATATAACCAGGTGTATTGCCTTTGGGAATATGTCGGAGAAAACAAAAACATCTTCCTCTGTCCTGTAGATACTAATGTGGCAACCACCTCCCAGATGGCTACTTGGCAATTTGGCTCTGATGCTTCGGATACCTTGGTAATGCGGGTAAGTTATCTTTCCAACGGCGGAATCCACTGGGTAGCCACAAATACTTCGTTGGACTACAAGAATTATCTTAAAGAACTGCTGCCTGTTTCTCGTATAGAGTCTCCGACCAATGTCATTAGCACCATGGAGAATGTCCATCAAAAGGCCAGACATGCAAATGGAATGACCTCGAATAACATGCCTGATCGTGTGGAGACTACCTTGGAAGAGGGTGTCCATGGGAAAAGTTCTAATTTCCTCTACTTTGACGGTCACTGTGTCATAATGAACAAAGAAGAAGGCGAGGCGGCAGTAGGGGAAGGTGCCGATGGGAAGTATGGCTGGCGCGATTACTTCAATTAATAGTTCACAAGCCAACACATTAAGTTGTGATTTTTTAGGGAGAAGAGCATGAAACACAATTTTACCCTCGTCGAACTCTTGACGGTCATTGCGATTATCGCGATTTTGGCCGGAATGTTGTTACCGGCCATCAACCGTGCCCGTGCTGTTGCAGAGCAAACCGCCTGTATGAACAACATGAACCAACTTGGCAAGGCTGAGGCGATGTTCCAAGGCGACCATAAAAGCAGGATTTCCTCTACATCGGAATTAAACAAAAAATACAATATGGTTTATTGCATGTGGGAATATGTCGGGAAACAGGAGGAAAGCTTTCGTTGTCCAGTAGATCCGTTAGTATCCGAACAAATTAACACATTAGTCGAGTTGGATAAAGACAACAATAATGTCACACGTGAGCTTCGAGTGAGTTACATTGAAAATGGCGGTGGCACCGAGACCGACGAAGACAATGGGGTTCATCGTTATGCTGATATAACAAAGTGGCCGTCAAAAAAGGACACTTTTGAAAATTGGTGTAACAATATGTATCCAGTTGCTATTTTCAACTCACCATCGTCGGTGATATCCATGGCTGAATCAAAAATAAGTGATCCTGAACCTTATATCCCAGCGTTGAGAACTTCAAACAATTACGCTGAATCAAAATTTGTTGATTTGGCTTTTGAGATGCATAAGAAGTCAGCGAACTATCTTTATTTGGATGGTCACTGTGTTTCAATGAATCCCTCGGAAGCCAAAGAAATAATCAAAGGAGACAGTAATAACGCCCCTGGCTGGTTATCTCCCGAACTGAAGGATTAAAATCTGTACCTTAACTCATAACAAGGAATTGATACCCATGAAACATACTTTTACCCTCATTGAACTCTTGACGGTCATTGCGATTATCGCAATTCTGGCGGGGATGCTTATGCCTGCCGTCAATCGTGCACGTGCCACTGCTCAGCAGGCTTCCTGTGCGAATAATCTGCGACAGCTCGGCGTGGCTGAAACAATTTTCATTAACGATAACAAGAGTCATGTCTATAGTAGTACCCAGAATACCACTGATAAGTACAATCAGGTATATAGTCTTTGGGACTATGTCGGTCGGGCTGAAAACATCTTTAAATGCCCAAATGATGAAAACGAGGGATCGCTATTGTCTTGGCGGTGGAGCGAGAAAGATGCAACTGATGATGGAAAAGTCAATCTGCGCAACAGTTATGTTGTCAATCGAGGCATTCACTGGGACTATGTTACCCCAAGTCAAGCGGCAGATGATACTTACAGGGCATATATCTCAAATCTTTTAGCAGTCTCCCGCATTGAAAAGCCTAGTTCCGTCTTCAGTCTTGGCGAAAATAAAACTAGTAGCACATTCTATGCGGATGGTCTTGTAAATTTTGAAGAGAATGTTGGCAAACATCCCATTGATGATGAGATTCTCAATTTGGTTGCCCACTCGAAGAAAACGAATTTCCTCTATATGGATAGTCATGTGGATAGTTTGAATGGCAGTGAAGCTGAGGATCTCGTGATTGGTAATGATAAAACAGATCCTTATTGGTTTAAAATCATTAAGGGCAGTCACTAAGTTTTGTTTCAAAGAGCATTGTTTAAGGGCAAACCGTTTTTTTAAAAGACGGTTTGCCCTTTTTGTTTCGCTTGTTTCCCATAAGGGTTCCCAATTGAACTTCAACTTGTGGTGTGAACAGTTAGTTTTGTTGTTTTCTACTACCAACTTGTCCCCCAGTAGTAGATGTTCTATTGGGGAACAACCATTTAATAATGAAATATATAATGTCTATTTTATTGGCATCAGTGCCACTCGAAAGCCATTTGGCAGACGCTCGCTGGCACCACCGAAATCGGCTGTTCGGTAGTTCAATTGATATCCTTGAGGAAGCCTCCGTTCTTTTGCCGCCTCAATGGATGCACGGCGGCAGAACTCTGCGGCCTCTCCCATAGTCACCCAGAGGATTGGTTTTTCAGGACCTTCTTTTCCATCTACAATGGCGATGAGTTCTGTCCTGGTTAATTTACGTGGTGACAGTTGACCATTGGGCATCCTGTAAAAGCCATAGGCTTTCTTAGCCTGTGCACGAAGGTTATCTTCCATTATTCTCATCCACACCCTTTGGGTGACCCAGGAACTTTCCCAGTAGATTTTGTCTTTGGTGTCCACTATTTTCAAGATTAAATCAGAACATGGTTCAATAGTGGTAAAAAGTTCCATCAGCTCTTTTGCTTCCCCATTCTCAGGATTGCTCTCCAAAACCTTTTTAAGCCCCGCAATAGCATCCGCATAATGGGTGTAGTCTCCCTGAGTATGAACTTTTTGAGCGTATTCCAGCATCTCTTCAATCCATTTTTCCTGCCCAGCAGCCTGAATGGATTGTCTCATTGCTTTCACACGACTGTCTTCTTCGCCAACAATGGTCACGACCTTTGCGAGGTTTTGTTCTGCTTCCTCAAACTGTTTTCGCTGGATGGCGGTTTTGACTACCTGGAAATGCTTGTCTACCAGTTCAGTATGCATGCGTTTCCAATACGGCTCGTCTTCCCCGACTACCGTTTTGGCCTCCTCTAATTTCGTTGCAGCCAAGTCCAGTTGGTTATTCTGGATGGCCTGTTTAACTTCAGCAAGAGCTTTTCGAACACGGAAATGCTCATGTAAAGTTTTGTAAAAACAAGCCAACACCAGTAGTCCAATGGCTGCGACCGAAGAAATCCAGATGATATGTCGTTTCGCCCGCTTCAAGAACCGTTGTTTTGCCAATATCTTCTGACATTCTTCCAAGCGTGATGCGCTGTCCTGGTATTCTCCACAGCATTGAAACAGCGTGATAGCATTTTCATACTGCAAATCCTGTTGTTCTGCACATGCACGTGTATAACAAAGCTCAAGGTACTCATGCAGAAGATATTCCTGTGCCTTGCCATTGCCTTGTTCAATCAATGCGGTTAGATTTTTGTGCAACTGAACCAGCGAAGAGACGAAAACGGGATAGTCTTCCGTGCCTTTCGGCGCCGTACTGACCACTGTTGAAAATTGAATTTCACTCTGCTGTTCACGAAGTTGCGGGAGTTCTTTTTCCACGAAATCAATTGCCGGTTGGAACTTTGCTTTTACCAATTCCATGACTCGATGCATGGCGGCCATAAATTCGGGTTCGCGCTCTAATCCCTGCATGGCCAGGCTACGAGCCTGTTCCACTAGCTTCAGACTGGAATTCTTTTCCTCGTCAAGACGTTTCTGCAGGTAATCCTCGGCCATAGCCATATCATCTTTTTCAACAAAAGCTTTCAGATTACGACGCAAATCAAGTAGCGCATAATCTTCATAGGCCTTTCCGCTGGAACGTATTTTACAGAAAGAGATGAATTTTTCCTGTGCGGCGAATTGGCGCACTAACGAAGTGCGCAGGTCTTCATTGGCAAAGGCCAAGGCACGAGTAAGCTCCCGTTCCTTGGATAAAGGTTCTTCAATACTTGCATCGCACCATAATGTTCTTGCATCCCGAAACTGATGGGTTGCCATATAGTGATAAAGATATCCATAAGCATTACGCGGCATGTCATCCAACAAAAGGTTACTGCATTGCACCGCACGCTCCCAGTCGCCGTCCTGCAATAATATCTTCGTTCGTTCAAGCAATTTATCAGCTTGAATATTACCTGCCACCTCCGAGTTTTCCACCAGTTTCCCACAGACGGGACAATGGACCGATGAGACATCTGAAGGAATTTCAACGGCTTCGCCGCAATATTTGCAAAGAATTTTTGACATGCCTATGTTCAAAGAAGAATGAGGGTTTCGTAATATTTATAAATATAATCGGCAAAAGGAGTTTTTACAATGCATGCCCACAATCCCATTGGTTTCCAGTTGTCTTTTTGAACGCCGCATCTCCGAGTCCCTCGACCCTGAGATCTGCGATCCGCGATCCGAGTCCCTTAAGTGTCTTGAGTCCTGAGTCCTGAGTCCTGAGACCTGACGGGCAGGACCCCGAGTCCCTTTAGAGGGACTTGGGACTCGGATCTCGGGTGCGAGGGACTTGCAGGACACGTGGATTTAGATTATAGTATATAGGATTACGCAAACGGCGCAATTTAGCAAACGGCACAACGATGTTGAACATCCAGAAAGAGCAGGACAAGGCAGAGGTCCTGATTGAAGCCCTGCCGTATTTTCAGCAATTCTACGGCGCGACCGTGCTGGTGAAGTTCGGTGGCAGCGCAATGGAGGACCTCGACCGCGCCCACGATGTTCTGCGGGACGTGGCGTTCATGAAGGTCGCGGGGATGAATCCCATCGTCGTCCACGGCGGTGGCAAGGCCATCAATGCCGAGCTGAAGAAAGCCAACATCCAGGCCAAGTTCATCAACGGATTGCGCTATACGGACACCGACACGATCCAGGTCGTGGACCGCGTCCTCCACGACATCGTAAATGCGCATCTCGTTGATTACCTGAACAACACCTGCCACGCAGCCGCCACCGCAGTCTCCGGCAAGAACATCTTGCGGTGCAAGAAGATCGGCACTACCGACCCCGAGACGCACCAGCCCCAGGACCTGGGCTTCGTCGGCAAGGTCGTGAATGTTGATACCCCTCAGTTGGAGTGGATTATCGCACGCCGAGAAATTCCCGTGATCGCACCGTTGGCCTGCGACCAGAACGGCGGTGTCTATAATATCAATGCGGACATGGCGGCGTGTGAAATCGCCAGCGAGATGAAGGTCCGCAAGCTCGTCTTCCTTTCCGACGTCCCAGGCGTGCTCCGTGATCCCCAAGACCCCGAATCCCTTATCACGACCATCCGCTGCAACGAAATCGACCAACTTATTGCCGACGGCGTGATCTCCGGTGGAATGATTCCGAAACTCAACAGCGCCCGCGAAGCCATCCAGGCCGGTGTCGGACAAGTCCATTTGATCGACGGACGCGTGAAGCACTCGATTCTCCTGGAGTGCTTTACCCACCAGGGCATCGGCACCCAAATCGTGCCGTAAAGCCCCTCCGAGTCCCCGAGTCCCTCGACTCTGAGATCCGCGATCCGACATCCGAGTCTCGCGGCCTCCCCCGCCGTGAGTCCCGAGTCTCCACGAAATGTTTCACTTCTATGGCTCGCCACATTTCGCTCATTCTCTTTGCCATACTGTTTTTCCTGGCTTCCTGTGCCACGCAGAAACGCCTAGGTCGCCTGGATCGCGAGGTCACGGGGTTGCTCGACGAGGCGCAGACCAAGCAGTTCGGCGTGGATGTGACGCCAGAACGCCTTGATATCGACGGCTATGCGCCCTTCCCCATGCCCGCAGATGGCGCAGTGGTGCAGTTGAACCTCCGTCAAGCCCTGGAGCTGGCCGCCCGTCACAGCCGCGACTACCAGAGTGCCAAGGAGACGCTCTACAACTCCGCGCTCTCGTTGCGCAGTGCCCAGCATGCCTGGGAGTGGAATCCCACCCAGAACCTTTCGGCGCTGTTGGGCATCACCCAGTCGCCAGAGTCCGATACGACGTTCTCCACCAATCTCGGACTTGGCTTCTCCAAACGGCTGCTTTCCGGCGGTCGCATCGCGGGTTCCATCGCCCTCTCCACACTGCGCTATTTCAGCGGTGACCGCACGGTGAGCATGCAGACCATCGCGAATCTCACCGTGAACCAGCCGCTCCTGCGAGGGGCGGGGGCTTTCGTTGCCCGCGAACCGCTGACCCAGGCGGAGCGGAATCTCATCTACGCACTGCGCAACTATATTCGTTCCCGCGAAGCACTGCTGATCACCATCGCCGACCTCTACTACGACGTCCTCAACGCCGGACCGGATTTGCGGGTCGCCGAGCAGAGCCTCGCCAGCTTCCAGTATTCCGCACGGCGCTCCGAGGCGATGGGCGAGTTCGGCGGTAAGGTCACGCAGATTGACATCGGGCAGGCGCGCCAGCGCGTCCTCACCGCCGAGTCCAATCTGGTGACGTGCCAGGCGAATCTGCGTTCCGCCAAAGATCGCCTCAAGATGGCTTTGGCGATTCCGCTGGACACCGAGATTGCTTTGGATTCCGCTGACCTGGAGCAACTTCTCGAAAAGCCACTTCCGGCACCATGGCTGACGCTTGACGAGGCGGTCGAACTCGCTCTCCGCCAGCGCCTTGACCTGGCCAATCGCCAAGACCAGCTCGCCGATGCAGAACGCGCCATCCGCATTGCCGAGGATGACATGCGCGCCGAGGTCAATCTCACCGGCAGCGCGACCGCCAGGAGCGAGCGCCGGAACCGCCTCGCCACCCCGCGCTTCGGTGACGCCGAATACTCTCTGGGACTGGATATCGACCTCCCCTTCGACCGCACCGAGGAACTCATCGCCCTCCGGCGGGCGCAAATCGCCTATCAGCGACAACTCCGCGAGGTGGATGAAACGCACGATGAAATCATCCGTTCCCTGCGAAGCACTTGGGTGAACCTGGAGGCATACGCACGGCGCGTCGAAATCCAAAAGCTCTCCGTGTCCCTCGCCGAACAGCGCGTCGAAAACAGCCGGATGCTCTTCGAGGACGGACGCATCGCTATCCGTGACTACCTCGATGCACAGGATGACCTCTCCAGCGCCCGCAATAGCCTCACCCAGCAGCTCGTCGCCCACCGGATGTCCTGGCTGCAATTATTGTATCAACTGGACGAACTCAAGGTCGATCCCAATACCCTTTGGACCGAACGGCTTGAAATTAATGAGGAATGAGGAATGAGGAATGAGGTCCACCCCGTCCTCCGAGTCCCTCGAGTCATCGAAACAAAAACGCCTGCCAATCTTCCAGCGGAAGACGGCAGGCGTTTTTGATTGATATTGAATCCGTGAATTTTACTATGTGGTGGCGAGGCGCCACCACAACATAGTCTCTGTCGGCGGGGCGCCGCCAGTACTATGCTTACAGGTCCTGAGCCTCGGGGACGATGGGGTAGAGCTTCTGGGCACCGCCAGGGAACAATGCCATGTGACTCCAGCCAGAACCAAAGGCACGGGCGAAGTATCCCAGTCCCTGGAGTGGCTCCAACGAGGCGGCATGGCCGTCGGCAAAGAGCATGTTCGTCTTGCCGGAATGGCGCATGGCAAGCTTGCCTTCGCCGCCGATATTAATCGAGAGGATGTGGTAGCATCCCTTGCTGTAGTCACTGACGCGCGCGGAGTCAGCCATCAGGTAGATTTTGCTGTTGCTGGTCTGGCAGCGGTCCGGCGAATAGGAGGAATATCCGTCGGCAACGGAGGAGCCGGTGATGATGCCGCCATAGTAGCCGTTGTCACGAATTGGCGTGGCGTAGGTCTGCCAAACGCGGTTGCTGTCCGCCGCCGGCTTCGTGTCCGGGCAGAACATCTGCTTGTCGTTGATCAGTGCCTGGGAGAAGGCCCCCTGGTGCGCGGCGATGGACCAGCTTCGCCAGATCGTGTCGTTGGAATAGATTGGCATCCAGGGCCAGTAGCTCGTATCGTCGCCATAGGGGGAGGCTTCGGTGAGAATTTCGCCGTTGTTGTCGTCGGCGTACATCAGGAAGCCCAGACCGCACTGCTTTTGGTTGTTGAGGCAGGAGACCGCGCGGGCCTTCTCGCGCGCCTTCGAGAGCGCGGGAAGAAGCATCGAGGCCAGGATGGCGATAATGGCGATGACGACAAGCAACTCAATCAATGTAAATGATTTGATGTTTTTCATGTCAGTTTGCTCCAAGGTTGGAATTCTTATGTTTATTAAAAAAGCAAAAATCAAAAGGAACTATCCAAGATGTGAAGTTCCGGCTGGAAGGTGAAGAGCCGCTGCGGCGTGCGCTGCCCCTGGAGACGGCTTTCCAGTACTTGGAGTGCAAGTGCCAGGTGGCGTCTCATGCTGTTGTCGATGTAGGAGATTGCGGGTTGGGGCTGGTTCGGTGCCTCGGCTTCCCCCAGCGTCACGATGGCAAGGTCCTGCGGAATGCGGATGCCATGTTCCTGGCAGAGTCGTGCTAAGACGGTGGCGTGCTTGGAGATGGGGATGAAAAACGAGTCGATTCCGGCGAAGAAATTGCACTCTTGAAGCCGGAAGAAGGACTCGCGCATCCACTTGGTGCGGGTGTCGCCCCAGGTGAGGTCGCACAGGAAAAGATGGTCGTTGCACCACTGTAAACTGGCACCGTGCGCCATCAATTCGCTGCTCCAGGCGGTGATGCGTTGCATCTCGGTCACGTTGTCCAGGTGGTACTGGAAGATGCCGGTACGGGTGCGCCCATGGTTGCGAAAGTGTTCCAGGACAGTGCGTACCGTGGCGGGTTCGTCACAGGTGATGGTGGTCAACCGCGGGTCTGGAAAATACTCGCCGACGTAGATGGCACGCTCGTAGAAGTGGTCCTGGCTGGCGAGCGTATTCCGGAAGAAGGTATGGAGATCGAAGAAGAGCGAATAGGCGTCCGGCGAATTGACGGCCAGGAGCACCTCGTCCGGCAGGGTTTCCCCTTCCAGGCGTACGCGGTAGGTCTTGACTTCCCAGCCGGCTTCGGAAAAAAGCTTCTGTCCTTCGAGGAGGAAATTCTGGATGAGGGGGTGGCTGGAGGTGCTGGTAATCAGGTTCAGCGATTTGCAGCGGGGTAGCGGCGCATCCTGGATGTAGCTCACCGTGCTGCCGACATGCTTCTTCAGGGTGATGTAGCCGTCGCATTCCAACTGAACCAGCGCCTTGTACGCGGTCATGTAGCTGACTTGGTACAACTCGGCGAGTTCCTTGCACGTCGGCAGACGACTCCCGCGCGGGTACTCCCCGGCGATAATCCGCTTCTGCAATGAAGCGACTAACTGGTTGCTTTTGAAACCACGCGGGGAGATCATAAAAACAGACTTCTATTAGCGAAACATCAATGAATTTTGTTCTTATATATATTATAGTATAGATTTATTCAAAAATCAAGG
>JAFXSU010000242.1 GCA_017525435.1 Victivallales bacterium | reverse complement strand
GGTGCCATTGTCAAGCTTGCAGGGCACTTCGCCAGTTTCGTAGGCGAAAGGCTTGCCGGTGACGCTGCTCACAGGGATTTCACCCAGGAAGTCCAGCGACTCAGGTAACTGTCCGTCATGCGTGTCACGATAGTGGACAACCTCCCAGGCAAGGCATGCAAGAACCCTCCGGTCGTGGATTTGGTCGAATTTCATCGTGGCCGTGTTAACGGCGGGTAAGAGCATGCCGCTTAGGAGATAAAACCTCTCCTTAATGGATTTTTCACATTTTTCGCTAAGCGCATGGAGTTTATCATACGGATGTGGATGGTTCTGAAGGCATTCGATATTTTGGCGGATGTATTCCAGCCGGTAGAGGGAGTCGAATTTGAGAATCCAATGGAATAGCGCCAGACCGGGCGTGGGATTTTGTGTCTTCATGCCGGATGGCGGAGTAATGCCACCGAGTTCCTCCAAATTCATCGGCGCGTTCCAGATGTATTCGACCGCTGTGTCGAAGGCGCTAGACTCGTCGGCCAGTGCCTTCATGGAACGGAAATTCCAGTCGGGCTCGGTCCACAGGAGTGCCAGCCATTCCTCTTGGGACCAGCGGGAATGGTCAAGCGTTGCAGTCAGCGCATCCAGACGGATGGCTTCAATGGCAATGCCGACCAATGCGGAGATGAGCGTGTCGCCGGACAATGTCTCATCCCGCAGGAGTTTCATGCCGTAATTGCATTGAAGAATCATTTCTGGACTGTCGGAATTCGCCTGCATCTTCAGGGCCAGGAACCGCGCGGCATTTCGGAAGGCGCTCAACTCCGGAAGCAGGATGGAGTAGGCGCTTTCGTCCGACCAGACGTGCGCAATATGCTGCGTTGGCAGTTCCAGCCAGGCATCCAGTGCTTGGACGAATTCCGCGTTATCACGCAAGAAGTTCTGATATCTTGAGGCAAGCTCGTCGTCGGGAGTGCCAGGCCAGAGGTCTTTAATGGGCTCTACATTGAGTTTCTTGGCATGGGCGATGAGGCTCTTCAGTGGTTCGTCTTCTAGGGAGAAGCCAGCCTCCACGCGGGCGCGGTAGTCCGATTGTTCCATCGGCAGGCCGACGAGTTCTGCGATGGCCTCGCGTTGCTGGGCGATTTGCGTATTCAGACGATGGTCCTCGACATGCAGGCGCCAAGTCACCCAGGCGAAAAGTGCCAGCGGAATCAGTGCCCATGCCATGCGGGAGGTTGGGCGCAAGGGCAAAAGGAGAATCGCTAATAATATTATAACTAATTTAGAATAAATAAGATAATTATAATTTATTGCGATTCCGCCAAAATATCCGCAACTGGCGGCCACTTCAATCAGGAAGATCAGCAGGGAGACTGCAAGAAGTACGGCGGAGGGCCAGCGTCGCCTTCGCCATGCGTGTATCAGCAGTGCCAGCACGCCGAAGGGGAGGAAGAGCAAACTGCACCCAAAAGCTCCAAAGAATTTCACGCAGGTTTTCTGCAAGAGATTGCGGAATGCCACGACCATGAGGGACAGGGCATAAAGCACCATCCAGAAGGCCGTGCCGAGGGCAATCCAGAGGCGGCTGACGATTGAACTCTGCACTGGAAACAGCAAAAGCCAGAGGCAGACCTGCGTGAGGACAAACAGGATACTGACCGCCGTCAGCAGTCCTGCGTATGGCTCCTTCGTGAAGAACAGGTTGGCCAGGATGGCTTTCGGCAGATTATGGTGTCGGGAGTTCTCGATGGTCATGTTTTTGCGGAGGATTGCGGGACCGACTTTCTTTTCGGGAAGAAAGCCGCCCCCTGGGCGACTCAGTGCTGGTTGATTTTCTTCACCACGGCGAGGGAGCGTTTGGCCAGGTCGGCCATCTTTACCGACATGAATTCGGAGAATTCGGCCTGGATGGTGTCGTGGAGTTGCGGGGCGAGGATTCCGCCAAAGGCGCGGTGCCCGCGGGCGAGGCCGGTGATGGCACCGGTGGTCGCGCCGTTGCAGTCGGTGTCGTAGCCGCAGGAGACTGCGGTCTCGACGGTGCGGTCGGGGTCCATGCCACCCATCAGGAGCGCATAGACGCAGATCATCGCGTTGTTGATGGTGTGGACGGGCGACATGCAGGGGCACTCCTGCTCGACCCAGGTCATGAAAGCGTCCACGTCGGGCTTTTCGCGGGTGGTCTTCTCGACGGTACGGCGGAGTTTTTCGGCAAGGCGGCAGTTGGCGGGAATCTGCGCGAGGCCTGCCTCGACGAGCTTCAGCGGGTTGTCGGTCACGTAGGCGGCGGCCTCGACGGCGGCGATGAACATCTCGCCGTAGATGCCGTTTCGCTCGGGGGTCCACGACGCGTCGCGCCATGCGAACTCGGCGGCCTGCTCGGGGTTGCCAGGCGAGGCGAAGCCGAAGAAGTCCGCGCGGATCTGCGCGCCAATCCATTCGCGGTATGGGTTGTTCCAGGTTCGAAGCAGTTCCCGATCAAAGCCGTCCTTCATACTGCACCGGAACATGTTGTAGTTCAACAGCGCCTGGCGTTCGGCGGTGCAGACAAAGGCCATCGGAAGACGATGGTTCCACAGTTCCGCGACATCGTGCGAGGTGAAGTCCTTGCCGTAGATTTCCAGCAGAAGCAGCCCGATGAGCGTGTAGCAGATGTCGTCGTCCTCTTCCATGAATTGGATGTTCTCCTTGCAGGAACGCGGACAATAGATTTGCATGCCGTCGCCGACATCCTTCATTGAGAAGAAGTCCCTGAGCGGCCACTGGCCGCGATTTTCGAGGTATTTCCGGATGCCCCGGAAGGTCTGACTCATTCCCATGCCCTCGACGGGCTTGCCCAAGGCGCAACCGACGGCGCGGCCAGTCCAGCCACCATGGAGGCGGTCGAGCAGGGCATCGTCATCCAGTGTGCACTTCGGGAGTGCGACTGGCGCGGGACGGGCGGCGCGGATGGCGTCGAGGTCGGAGGGCTCCTCGTAGTGGAAATCCGGCGAGACCTCTAGATTTTTGAGTTTCGCATAGAGTTCAAGGTAGCGTTGTTCGTTTTCGGCAGTGTGCTCAAATGCCTGGAACTCCTGGCGGATGGCATCGGTTTCCAGACAACCCTGTTCCTTGCGGAGGGAAATTTCGTCGTTGAGCATATCGTGGGCAGGGCCCCAGCCAGTGATTAACATAGTCAAAAGTTAAAAGGTTAAAGGTGAGAGGTTAAAGGGGAGAGGTTAAAGGTGAGAGGTTAAAGGTGAGAGGTTAAAGGTGAGAGGTTAAAGGTGAGAGTTTAAAGG
>JAFXSU010000241.1 GCA_017525435.1 Victivallales bacterium | reverse complement strand
TTCTAGCCTTTCTAGCCTTTCTAGCCTTTCTAGCCTTTCTAGCCTTTCTAGCCTTTCTAGCCTTTCTAGCCTTTCTAGCCTTTCTAGCCTTTCTAGCTCGGCTAGTCCAGCTAGATTTGCTATTCCCCTAGACAAGGATCATTTGATGTCATGCCACAGCTATCCAATAAAACGAAAGCCACAAGGCAAAAATCATAGGAAAACTAAGATTCCTTTTCCTTTCCCCGCAAGGGACTTGCAATCCTTGAAAACCGCATTACATTACCAGCGTAGGGGGTGGGGGTATTCCTCCCTATATGGACGCGCGTGTGCATGGATAGACAAGCGGGGACAGACCTCCAAGGCGTCACCACAACATATTTTGTCGGCATAGGTCCGACACTATACGCTTTACACAAATTCACGGAACAATCCGTGAGTTAACATCGTGGTGACGGGGCGTCACCACAACATCTTCCGTCGGCGAGGCGCCGACGCTACATCATTTACGCAAAATCACGGATTCAGGGTTATATTAAATCTATTGTCTTGTACCTGAATCCGTGAATTTAACTCTGTAGCTGGCGTGGCACCAGCACAACGCATTTTCTGTCGGCGGGGCGTCGGCAGTACGTCCGACCACAATTCACGGATTAAGGTTGTATCCATGTGACGGGGAGAACTTCGCCCAAACCCGTGGCCGTCTCATATATTAGAACCACTTGGTCATGACAATTCGCGAACTAGCCAAAGCTCTGAACTTGTCAACTGCCACGGTGTCTCTGGCGCTGTCTGGAGAAGGGGAGCGGTACAATCTGTCATCCAAGACGGTTGCGCGGGTGCAGGAGTTTGCCAAGCGGTCTGGGTATGTTCCGAATCGTCTTGCCATCAAGTTATTCGGCAAGAAGTCAGACCAGACCATTGGGGTTCTGTTCTTGCAGGGAAGTTCGGACGACCGAACGCTTCCCGTGCTGAACCAGGTTATGCAGTATCTGGAGGAAAACGACCGCGAGTTCCAAGTTTACAGTTGCCATGACTTCTACCTGAAACCATCAGCCTACGCTACCACGTTGCGCTATATGCGTGGCATGGGAATCAAAAAAATCGTGATCGTCGGCCTAGTCAACCAAAACTACCCCATGGATCCAGCGCTTTATGAAGGGCTGGAAATTTATGCCATGGACTTTGACGAGAGGGGCATAGGCATTCCTCCATTCTTTCGGTGCGTCGGCTTATGCAATCGGCAGGAATTCCACACCTGGCTGGTACAGACGGTGATTGCCCAGGGACGTGGACCGATTCTGACCCAGGCGACAATTCGCTATTACATCGATGACTGGACGGACGACTATGGTGTTTGCGTGGAAGATCCCAAGGACTTGCAAGTGGACCTCTTCGCATACGGACGAAAACTCTCCGAACGCGCGGTGGAACTATTCCGGCAGGGACGTTGCCGTACCTTCCTGAGCCACACCGACCGCATTGCAACAGGGATGATAGCCGGCCTTCTGGAAGCAGGGCTTCGGGTTCCCGAGGATATCCAAGTGATTGGCTACAATGATTCCGAGTTCGCGGGATATACGGCGGTGCCTCTCACGTCGGTGCGCTCTCCCGCCAAGCGTCATACAATCCAGGCAATGGAACATCTGGTCAAGAAGACACCACTGCCACAGGTGCTTTTTTCCCCCTTGGAGCTGGTCCAGCGGAAAAGCAGCTACCCATTGGGGAAATAAAGGCAGAAAGCGTTTTCCAGGCGCGGCGGTCAATAATCTGCCAGAACCTCCGGGAGTGCTTTAAGGAATCTGGCGAGTTCATCGGGCGAGGTGTGGCTGGAGAAGCTCACGCGCAACGCACAGCGCGCCACTTCATCGGAGACGCCCAATGCCTTTAGCAGCGGGCTGGTTTCACGGCTTTCGGCGGAGCAGGCACTTCCTGTACCTATTATAATACCATATTTTTCAGCGAGAGTGCGGGCAACGATGGCACCCTCGTAGCCGGGAATGGCAAAATAGCAGATGTATGGCGAGGCGGTCTCTGGCGAAAAGATGGGCCAGCCGCCCTTCCCCAGCCGCGTCAGGCCATCGCGCAGTCGCTGGTTCAGGAGGGAGACGTTCCGCAGGCTCTCCTCGCGGTCACGGCAGGCCATCTCGGCGGCTTTGACGAAAAGCAGGATGCTGGCGGTGTCAAGGGTTCCGGAGCGCAAGCCGCTCTGCTGACCGCCACCAGTGATGATTGGATTGATTTTCAAGTTCTTACGATAGACCAACGCAGCTCCAGTCGCAGGACCGCCAAGCTTTCGGCTGGATAGGATGAGCAGGTCGGTGGCGTGCCAAGGCACGGGATGCTTTCCGAAAGCCTGGCAGGCATCCAACACGATGGCGCAATCCGGCGGGAAGGCATCGCGGTCGCCATTCCACACGACGCCGGTCTCGTTGTTGACAAGCGACAACGCCGCCAAAGCAGGGGCGGTCGCAGGCGGCGTTCCTGTGAAACGCACCATGCCATCCGGCTGGACGAGGAAGCCGCAGATGGGATGGGGACACAGAGCGCGGGCAGTTTCCCGCAGGGCAGGATGAGCCCCGAGATCAAGAGCGATTGACGCATCGGAAGTTCTCCAGGGGAATCCACGCAATGCAAGATTGGCGGCCTCGGTACCAGTGGCACACCATACCACCCCAGCCGAAGATGGATTCGTTCCGCAGAGCACCAGAAGACGCCGCTCGGCATCTAAAATCGCCCGCCTGGCATCTTCGGCATAGCAAGTCAGTCCGTGGGGATTCCAGCCATATTGCTGGGCAAGAACCGAATATTCCGCCGTCAACGCCGGAAGCATCGGCACGCCTGCCGCACAATCCAAATGGGTGACTGCCATTCTTGACATCAGACCACAATAATGCACAAGGGCTGTAAAATACACAATAACATACTTAAAATAAGTAAGTTATCTTATTATTCATCGGCTTTTTTCCAACTCAATATCGGAGCGAAATCCTGGATGTTCAAAGCAGTCTGCGTGCATTCCTCATCGTTGAGGAATTGAAGAGCCTGCTGGGCGACGCTGGTGGAGACTTCTTCGACGGGGACGCTCATTCCGCTGGAGGAAGTGGTGATGACTTCGCTGAGCGGTGCCTTGTAGACATTCAGAAGCTTCCGCCCATTTTCGATGAGCGCCTCGTGGTCGGGATAGAGTTTCATCAGTCGTGCGGTGGCAACGAGTCCATTGCAGATGACCTCCGTAGCATCGAAAACAATCATTCCCATGCCCTGGGGAATGGTGGGCTGGGTGCACAGATAGAAGATCGAATATGCAATTTGGTCGATTGCCTCCAGGTCTTCCGGAGTTGCCGGCTTGATGCGAGCGGCAGCCCAGCATGCGGCAGCGCGCGAACGCGCGGCGTCGGAAGAGCCAGTGCGGTTCTGGAAGCGTTCCGCGATGGTCCGGAGGAAAACGCGTTGAGGGAAGAAACCCATGGACTCGAAGGCGTATGCCTGCACCTTTTCATTCTTATCCTGCGTGGCAAATTGAATGATTATCGGTTCGCTCCCAGGAACCTGGAGCTTTCCAAGAGCCTCGGCGACCGCTCCGCGCACGAGCGGTGACTTATGGGCAATGAAGGGGCGGAGATAATCCAGGTCAGCTGCGTCCCCCGGGGCCTTCAGTGCGATGATGACGCGCACTCCGGCGGCGATATTTTCGGGAAGCGTCTCCTGCGGGAGGCGAATGCGCACCGCCTCAAGCAACTCGGAGAATTGGCGCGCGATGATCTGACGGTAGGCAATCAGCCGCGAACTGTCGCCGGGTGCGGCCAGAGCGGCAGTGGCGAGTTCCAATGCAAGTTCACGAGGCATGTTTTCACCGCTGAGGACGGTCTCGGCGGCGGTGCGCACCTGCGCCCAATCATCTGCAAATCCTTCCAGCAGAATGCGACGCACCACCGGGAGATCTGGAATGACATCCAGTCGGCCAAGCAGTTCCACGCGGGCGGTACGGACGGCGGGGTCCGAATCCGCCGACAACCCCAGCAGCTTCTGCAACTCCTCCGATGTGCCATCCTGATATGCCTGGAAAACCGCCATTCGGACTGCGGGTTCAGAGTCGTGTGCCAAGGTGGACGCGGGAGTGAACGAGTTCACATGGGCGTCGCTGGCGGCGGCACATCGCAGTATGACATTCGTGCTGGCGGCCGCCTCGGACTGCCAGTGGATAAACTCGGCATCCCGCTTGCCGGGGTTGCTTAGCGCAGCCTTGAGCGCGGCGGCTTCGACTGCCGGACTGGCCGCGCCGTTGGCAAATTGGAGAAGTGTGGCAGAGGGGAAAGTCGCGAATGCAGTGTCCCCGCGCGCAGCCACCGCCTCCAGGAGCGCAATCTGGAAGCCCGGATCAGTGGTCTCCTGGCAGAGCGTGGCTAGATAGGCGAAGTCGGCTTCGGGGAGACGGCCGTAGAGCCGCATGGCGGCATTCTGAACCATCGCATTGCCGGCGGTGAGGAATCGTCGGATGGCACTCTCCGGAATGGTCTCCAATTTGGTGAAGCCAAGGGAATTGAGAAGAGCGCTTAGAACAAACGGATCCTTCTCCTGCTTCAGCCAGCCAAGCAGAAGCCGCTGGGCGCGCGGACCACAGTCCCGCCGTATTTCATAGACAAGCTGCGAACGTTCCGCAAAGGTGAGCTGGTCGTAACCGGCCACCAGAATCTGCGCAAGCTTTTCGGAGAGTTCGGTGGGACCGTGAATGGTCAGTTGCTTTGGGGTGAGCGGCGCCTGCTGAGTCAACGAGAACCACAGCGGAAAGAGCAGGACATAGGTTGCAAGTGAAGTGGACATGATGGCAGGAGTATGTGCGAGTATGGCTACTTTTGCTCCTTGAAGAGCCGGCTGACGCGGAAGGCCGCCAAGGCCAAGAAGAAAATGGTCATGCCGACAAAGAGAATCAAGTGGTTGCACCAGAGTTGGCGGCCCCAGACCAGATAGTCGAGCCGCTGGAAGCCCGAGTTCTCCAAGGTGATTTCCAAGGCGGCGACGAAGGGGTTGAACATCAGGCAGGCGGCTTTCCAGGTGTCGTTTACACGGTTGCCGAAGAGCAGAACCACCAGCGAGCCGGCGGTCACCAGCAATGCAAAGCCGTAGGAGATGGCAGTAGCCACGCCGGTGTTGGGGGCGAAGGTGGAAGCGCAAAGCCCGCCCGAGATAAGCACCAGGCAAGTGGTCACCAGCACGCCAAGCCAGCCAAGCATCCGCCAATAGGCATGAACGCAGGCGACGATGTTTCCCCATGCGGTGGAAAATGCTTCCAGGCTAAAACCATGCGGGAGGCAGCTCAGGATGCTCGGACCGTCGATGTCATCGAAGAACATCAGAGCCAGAAAGACAGGAAGGCTGGAAAGCAGGAAAATCACCACGTAGAGCAGCGCGGCCTTGAACTTGCCGAGAATGACACGAGTTGGTGATAATGGAGTTAACCTCAATAACAACAATGTATTACTTGTGATTTCATCAGTGATGCTCCCGCTGGAGACGGTGGGCGCCAGAAGAGCGACGAGCCCAAGCTGGAAGATAATCGCACCGGCGCGAATCGAATCCATTTCCACGCTGCCAATCTTGAGGGTGATCAGGAAAAGCATGATCAGCGAGAGGCAGATGCATCCGGTCAAGGCGCGGATGATGAATTTCGGATTGCCGAAAATCTTTGAGCGCATTTCGGCGACGAAGACAGGATTGCGGTGCATCGGAATGGGCTTCTTGCGACGCAGGGGATCGATGAGGTAGAAGGGCCAGCCGAGCTTGCGCTTGATCATCGTCTTGGTGTCGGTATATTGAGTGACCGTGGTGTTCTTTCCAAAGTGCGGTGGCGCAAAGAGATAATGTGCAAACAGGAAGAAGAAGACCACGCCGAGAATGACCATGCTCCAGACGAAGAAGGCGAAGGCGCCGCTGGATTTCGCCCCGACGACACTGCTCTCGTAGTTTTCGGCAAACTGCAACGCGAAGAGCGCCTCGTAGGGCGAAAGCGCACGCAGTTTCACGAAATACTTGTGCAGGGGGGACATCGGGAGCATCACCGATGGCAGCCAGGTGGCGCCGGCCAGAATGACGATGCCCAGGTAGGTCCCCAGCAGAGAGAGATAGCTGCGACGGCACAGGGAACTCATTGCCAGTCCGAGAAGTCCATAGACGATGGTGGAGAGTCCCACGATGGTGACCGCTTTCGCCAAGGTGTTGAGGCTGATTCCTCCGGAAAGCGAACATAGTGCCATCACCGGAATGGAGACAATGAAAAGCACGATGGAGACACCCAGGGTTCCAAAGAGCTTGCCCAGCAGAATCTCGCCCGGCGTAAGCAGGGAGGTCTGGAGCATCACAAAGGTGTTGTGCTCACGCTCGGAAGTGATGGCGCTGGCGGTGAAACCGGCGGTCATCAGAATCATGAAGGTCAGTTCGGTGCCCAGAAAAATGGTGAACAACTCGTTGCTGTTGGAGTCCGAGAAGACACCGGTGCGCGGCCAGAGGATAAAGAGGATGGCACCAAGCGTCAGCACCGTCAGCGCCGCAAGAAAGGTGGTCAGCGGCTTGCGGATGCCGACAACGAACTCGCGCCGCAGGATGGGATTCTGTGTGAGGCTGGCAAACATTTTAAT
>JAFXSU010000240.1 GCA_017525435.1 Victivallales bacterium | reverse complement strand
GTCCGCATGGTGAAGCTCTCCGGCGTGGAGTCGTCGATGGTCTATGCCTGCGACCACAATGGCAACTGCTACTATCCTACAAAAGTTGGTCATCAGCACGCCAATTTGCGCGGTCGCGACATCTTCGGCAAGACCACCCGTCTGCTGCGCGCCGCTGGCATCGCGCCTATCGCCTACTACACGGTGACTTTCCACAACGACTGCGCGCGGCGCTTTCCGCACGCCGCCGCCAGGAGCTGCACGGGAATCGACCACACCGGGCGCTACCACTTCACCTGCCCCAACCAGCCAGACGCAGTGGATTTCTACCTGCGGGAAATCGCCGAGATTATCCAGTACGACATCGATGGCCTCTTCATCGACATGACCTTCTGGCCTCTCGTGTGCTGTTGCGACAAATGCCGGGAAAAATTTGGCCGCGCCATTCCGCAGGTCATCGACTGGCGCGCCCCGGAGTGGGTGGCCTTTCAGCGCTTCCGCGAAAAGTCCATGGCCGACTTCGCCCAGAAACTCACCGATTTCGTGAAGGAGAAAAAGCCGGACCTTTCCGTCACCCACCAGTTCTCGCCGGTGCTGCACGGATGGTTCCTCGGACAGTCCACCGGCATCGCTCAAGCCTCCGACTACGCCTCCGGAGATTTCTACGGAGAAAAACTCCAGCAACGCTTCGCCACGAAGGTCTTCGACGCATTCACCAGCAATCCCCCCTTCGAGTTCATGACCTCGCGTTGCGTCACGCTCTACGACCATACCTCCACCAAATCCGACGACGAGCTGCTCTTCTCCGCGCTTACCACCCTCGCCAATGGCGGAGCCTATTTCTTCATCGACGCCATCAATCCAGACGGGACTCTCCAGGAACCATTCTACCGGCGGCTCGGAAAGCTAAACCAGCTGCTGGCACCATACCGCCAGGCGGTCGCCCGATTGAAACCACGCCTTGAGGCAGAGGTCGGCATCTATTTCTCCCTGAACTGCTGCGTGAACCAAGACGCCGACGGAACGCCGCTGGCCGCGCTGGACTCCGAGAGCTCCAGCAATATGTCCGTGCGTCGAAACGCAGTCTGCGAGGAGATGATGGGCACCGCCGAACTGCTCACGAAAATGCACCTCCCCTACCGCATCATCACGGAGCGACAAGACGATTGGTCAGGCCTGCAGGTCATTTTCCTGAATCAAGCCGCCTACTTAAGCGCTCAGGAATGTCAGAAATTGTCCAATTTTGTCCAGTCAGGTGGCACGCTGATTGCAACGGGCGAGAGTTCGCTATATGATGTGCTCGGCAAAACCACCGGTGACTTCGCGTTGGCGGAGGTCTTTGGCGCACACTTTACGGGAGAATATTCACCGCCAATGACTTACACAGGGGATGACTTTATCTCCTGCATCGGCAGAGTCCCGCTGACCACCCCCGGCGCAAGCACCGAGGTCTTTGCTCGCCTGACCTTCCCTGACTTTCCGGTCGGCGACGAGACGCACTACGCCTCCATCCACTCCAACCCGCCGGGCCTGGAGCCTTCGCCCTACCCTGCAATCACCCGCCATGCCTACGGCAAAGGGCAGTGTCTCTGGCTGGCCACGTCATTGTTGGGGGTTCGGCAATATTCTCAGCAGGAGTTTATGTTCAAGGTTCTTACGCCATTTCTACCAAGTTTCGTGGAGGCAGAGAACCTTCCAGGTTCTGCGGAAATCACCTTGCTGAAGGCAAAAGACGACAATCAATTTCTGCTCTGCATTGTCAATGCCCAGGACGAACTGCCGCCGATTCCACTCTATAATGTCATGCTGAAACTGCACCTGCCCTTCAAGCCCGTAAGCATACGTCAGATTGCTACGGGACAGGAACTCCCGTTCACCCAATGCAACGAGACCACCTCGCTTTTCCTCGCACATATCGCCGAGGCCGAATTCCTACTAATTTCACTTGAATAACTGGAATTACACCATTTCAAGCTACTTTTTTCTTTAAATAAACTACGCATTCATCCAACCCCGATTCATCATGGAAAACACCAGCAACTACACCTTCCGAAGCCTCGCCGCGCAAATGGACAAAGACCCTGCGGACTTTCGCAAAAATGATTTAATCAACTATATCCGCCAGCACGGCATTCGACATGTCAATTTCCAATATCCGGCGGGCGACGGCCGCATCAAGACTCTCAATTTCGTTATCAACGACGGTGCATATCTGGACGAAATCCTCTCCTGCGGAGAGCGTGTCGATGGCTCCAGTCTTTTCCCATTCATCGAGGCAAGCAGCAGCGACTTGTATGTCATTCCGCGTTTCCGCACCGCATACCTCGACCCATTCAGCGAACTGCCCACCTTGAATCTCCTTTGTTCGTTCTTCAACAAGGACGGCGATCCGCTGGAGAGTTCTCCGGAATACACAACTCGCAAAGCCTGCCAGGCATTCACCAAAGCCACTGGCTTGCAATTCCAGGCAATGGGGGAATTGGAATACTATGTCATC
Organism: Victivallales bacterium; assembly: GCA_017525435.1. Taxonomy (GTDB): domain Bacteria; phylum Verrucomicrobiota; class Lentisphaeria; order Oligosphaerales; family Oligosphaeraceae; genus RGIG1601. The sequence continues at coordinate 12,024 of JAFXSU010000240.1, read as the reverse complement.
GCCGAGGACAAAGGCGAATTCCCTGCCGTGGACCAGCGCGGATACCATGAGTCCGCCCCATATACCAAATTCGGTGATTTCCGTCAGCGGTGCATGAACTACATCTCGCAGGCCGGCGGGCAAATCAAATACGGCCATTCCGAAGTGGGAAATTTCACCTTGGACGGTAAAATCTACGAGCAGAATGAAATCGAGTTCCTGCCCGTTCCCGCCGAGGATGCCGCCGAACAGCTGCTGCTCGCCAAATGGATGATCCGCAATCTTGCGCACCGTTCCGGACTCAATGTCACTTTCGCACCGAAAATCACTGTCGGAAAGGCTGGCTCTGGTCTTCATATTCATTTCCGCCTGATGAAAGACGGCGTGAATCAGATGCTCAAGGACGGTGTGCTCTCCGACGACGCCCGCCGTGCCATCGCCGGCATGATGACATTGGCGCCATCGCTGACCGCCTTCGGCAACACGAACCCCACCTCATACTTCCGGCTAGTCCCCCACCAAGAAGCTCCGACCAATGTCTGCTGGGGCGACCGCAACCGTTCTGTCCTTGTCCGTGTTCCGTTAGGATGGACCAGTTCCAAGGACCTCTGCTCCCAGGCAAATCCCCTCGAAACCGCCGGAACCTTCAAGACTTCCCAGAAGCAGACCGTCGAGTTGCGCTCGCCGGATGGATCGGCAAATTTGAATCTCCTGTTGGCGGGTATGGCGGTTGCCGCACGCACCGGTTTCGAGATGCCTGATGCCCTTGAAGTGGCAAAACAAACCTATGTCAACGTCAATATTCACAAAGCCGAAAACCAGAAGCTCCTCGAACAGCTTGCTGTCCTGCCGGACAGTTGCGCGGCATCCGCCGACTGCCTCCAGGAGCAGCGTGCCTATTACGAGAAGGGTGGTGTCTTCAGCCCGGCAATGCTGGATGGCATTATCAGCGGTCTGAAGAGCTACAACGACCGCACGCTGCGTGCCGACATCGGGAATGATCAGGAGAAGATTCTACAGCTCGTCCGGACCTTCTTCCACTGTGGCTGAGCCTAAAACAGTCGTCACCCAACAATAAATGGGGCTGTTGCAAAGATTGCGGCAGCCCCATTTTCTTTTGGCCATATATTATCGCGCTCTGTCCACAGGCTGTGTACCTTTCAAGAGTGGTCCGGCTCCGAAACTAGATTAGCGGTGCGACCTTGAGAACCACGGCGTCTGCGGAAAAATACCAACAGTCACAAGTTACACGTTCAGGAGCGCCCCGCCTTGGTGCGCCGACTGATGCGCTAGCTCACAGAGGCGGATGTTGTGGAGCGCATCGCCGCCAGCCAATGGCTTGCCGTCAAGCACGGACTGAGCATGTTTCCCAATGAGACTCTGATAGATGTTGTGGATATCTGCAACATCAGGCATGAGTTCTTGGAAGGGTCCTTTGCCATTGTCGAGCATCAGATGCATCTGATAGGGTTCACCGGCGTGACCGGAAATCTGGAAGAGCGAGCCGTAACTACGCAACACGGCCTGGTCGCCATAGATTTCGAAGCCCAGATTCCCAAGTGTCCCAGCCAATCCGCCGCGCAACTCGGAAAATGCCACCTTGACGGAGAGCTGCGCCCCATTTGCGAAGAACGCCTTGATGTACGCACCGTCCTCAGCGGCAATGCTCATCGTCTTGGGCAGATAAACTGCTGCGAGTTTGATCACTTCGGAACCCAGGATATCTTCAGCCACGTAGAAACAGTGGCTGGCGACATCGCCTATGGGACCGCCCATCTCCGCAATATTGCTGCAGCGCCAGGTCGCGGCCTCGGCAGGGTCGTAGCCGTAGGCAAACTCCATGTGGAAACAGGCATCATTGACCTTGCCGAGCTGCCCACCTTGAACGGTCGTCTTGGCCAGCTGGTTCCAGGCATTGAAAACCATCATGTGGTCCACATAGAGCGACAAGCCCTTCGTCTTTGCCAAGTCAATCAGTTTTTGCGCATCCGCCGAGCTGGTGGCCAAGGGCTTCTCGACAATCACATGCTTACCGGCCTCCAGCGCCTGCACCGCCAACGGCACATGGCTGCGGTTGTTCGTGGCGATATAGACCGCCTGGATTTCCGAAGCAGCCAACAGTGCCTCGGTGGAAGCATACCACTTGAGACCAAGTGCCTCGGCAGCATTCTGGCGACCAGCATTCACGTCCGTGGCGGCGACCAGCTCCGCCGTGGGATGCGGTGCAAAGCGTGCGCGGTCGCAGGCAAAGCCCTCCTTGGCAACACGATTCTCGGCGATGCCACCAAAACCAATCAGACCGTATTTCACAGTAGTCATTTGCTTTTTCTCCTTGGTTAAAAGCCAGCAAGTTGAATTTCAACCTTGAACTTCAACCTTATTTCATATAGGCGGCGGCAACCTTCTCGAAAGCCGCGACGTATGCTTTCATATGCTCCTCAGTATAAACAGGGTGCACAAAGAAACTCATCGTTCGGTCAGTCAACCAGTTTGCTTTCTTGCAATTGAACTGCGTATAGTCGATATTGCGTGCCTTGGGATCACAGAAGGGGTAGTTGGCAGTGCCAAAGCCCTTCTTGCCCGAGTAGGCCTCCTCTTTGTACATTTCAGGCCATAGCACGCTGTACACCGGCACGCCTTCGGCACCCATCGCGGCCAGGAACTCTTTCATCGTGATGCCGTCCCTGAATTTCTCGATGTCCAACACGAAAGGTGCCCACCAGAATGCACTCTGGCGTTCCGGAGTGTCGAGTGGCGGAATGGCAACCAGCGGATGATTGGCCAAATGGTCGATCAGGTAGCGGCCGTTGCGACGGCGTGCGGGCAGGTTCCAGGTGTCGAAGCGCTCCAGTTCGCACAGCCCGATCATCGACTGCATTTCAGTCATGCGGAAGTTGAAGCCCACCCGACGGTGGATATAGAGCTGTTTGCCCTCCATCTCCAGCAAGTTCATCTTTGCGCGCACATCATAGCCATGGTCGCGGAACGAACGGAACTCCCACGCCAAATCATCATCGTTGGTGACCACCATCCCCCCTTCGCCACCAGTAGTAAAGTGCTTGCTCTGGCAGAAAGAGAAGCAACCCACATCACCGATAGTGCCAGCTTTGCGACCTTTGTAGATGCCACCGAAGCACTGTGCACAATCCTCGATTACCTTCAAGTTGTGTTTGCGAGCAACGGCCATAATAGGATCCATGTCCGCCACAATGCCATATAGGTGTACCACTACGATTGCCTTGGTATGTTCGTTGATAAGTGCCTCAATCTTGGAAGGATCCAAGCAATGGTCGTCTCCGCAGTCGCAGAAGACTGGCAAAGCGCCGGCCTGACAAGCGCAGAAGGAGGAAGCGATGAAAGAGTAGCTTGTGCAGATGACCTCGTCACCAGGGCCAATGTTCAAACCGCCCAGAGCCACATGCAGTGCGGCAGTGCCATTTGTCACGCTGATCGCGTTGCCTACGCCCAGCCACTTGGCCCATGCTTTCTCGAACTGCTGTCCCACTGGGCCAGTCCAATAATTGACTTTCCCACTCCGCAAGATATCGGCGACTTTCTGAATCGTGGACTCCTCGAATTGTGGCCAAGTCGGGAATTTAAGGGTAGTAACTGGGCTGCCGCCTTCAATTGCAAGCTGTTCTGACATGAAATTCAAACTCCTTTGTATTTTCTTACGATGAAAGTCTAAAAAAGATTGCGGATTCGCGTTTGGCATTTAAATTAACTCTTGAACCGCGCAGCGACACCATTTGCGATTGTGAAATAATCCCATTAGATTGTGATTTCTTACGATGAAGCCACAAGTAGCTGATTTTTCCCGCGGTGGGCTCTCCCAAGTGCCCATGACTGCCCAGGAACATCCGACCCTGACTGCCCACCAGCCTTTCCAGTTGCTCTGGGAATATGGCACTGGACCGGAGGAATCCTTTCACGGCGATGTGCATTATGCATTGCAAATTTCGGTTGTCCTCCATGGAAAAATAGAGGTCGCCTATGAGGAATGGAGTCGTGTCTATGTGCCCGGAGAACTTTGGTGGACCATCTGCTGGGAACCCCACGCATATCGGCATCTCGCACCTCGCAATCTCATCCTCACCCTCAATGTCAGTCTGGATGATTTAGGACAGCTTGGGCCTCTTGGCGGCGGGGTCGATTGGCTTCGCCCCTTTGCCGTTGCACCGGCCAGCCGCTTCTGTCCCCAGACCCCCGACGAGCGTGAGCGACTACTTCAGTGGTGCCAACAGCTGGCTCGTTGGTATCGCAGGCAACCACCCAACTGGGCAACACGTTGCTGGTTAGCCATCCACGACTTGGTGCTGGAGGCATCAGCACATCTTCCCCAAAATAACGGAGAGACACCCGCCACGGGCATTCAAAGCCGTCTTGAGCGCCTGCATCCCGCCCTGGCGTTGGTGCGCGAACAACCCATCCCGCCATCGCTCAGCGAAGCTGCCTCCGCCTGCAAACTTTCAGTCAGCCGTTTCTCAGAACTTTTTCGCAACACCCTCGGGCGCAGCTATGGACATTTTGCCCTGCGTGCACGCCTTGACCAATGTGCCGCCGATCTGCGAACCGGACAATATGTCCTCAAGGAAATCGCCATGCGACACGGTTTTTGCGATGCAGCCTCCCTGTGCAACGCCTTTCGCCGCGTTTTCAAATGTACGCCAACCGCTTTTTAATTTCCATGACTATGAATTACCTTGTCCACCGTATTGAAACCTCGCCGGATTGGGATTTCGCCTGGGATGGGGCAATCTGGTCCCAGGCACAGACCGCCACCGTGGACCAGCCCGCCGCGCCTTTGGAAGCACCCGCACCCATCACTCAGGTCCGATTGCTCCACGACAACACGAATCTCTACGGGCTCTTCCGCGTCCAAGACCACAGCATTCTGGCACGACAGACAAAATACAACTCCTGGACATGCTTCGACTCCTGCGTGGAGTGTTTCTTTCGTCCGCGACCGGATAGTGGCTACTTTAATCTTGAGATGAGTGCATCGGGTGCCCACCTGCTCTACTATGTGCGTGATTGGACTCCTGTCGGAGACTACTACGCCGACTTCACCGCCATCCCCGAGGCTGACGGGCAACTCTTCGAAACGCGTTCTTCACTTACGGAACTCGTTCCGCAAGAACGTAAATGTCCCATCACTTGGCTCGTGCAATTCAAGATTCCGATGACTGTCGCTGAAAAGTATTGTGGTCCAATTGGAGCACTTGCCAACCAACGCTGGACGGGAAACTTCTACAAATGCGGGGACCACTTGAATCCTCCGCACTGGCTAGCCTGGTCCCCCGTCTCCAGCCTTAACTTCCATCTCCCGGAATGCTTTGGGGAATGGCTATTTGAATAATATGGTCTGTTTCGTGTATTTCGCGTATTTCGCAGGAAAACCACCAAGAGGGCACCTGGTTGAACTTTTTGCTTAAAGCTTAAGGCTTAAAGGTTAAAGCTATATTCCCTATGATGGCGCTTAACTAAGCTGGTTTTTCAAGCTGCAGGGGTACGGGGGCGGCAGCTCCCGTAGAATTTGTAAAAGTGCAATCAGGTGCCTTCTTGTGTAACAAAGTTTAATCAATATTGCAGTTTTTTCACAAAGGTCTGAAAGATATGTCTGATATTTGGTGTAATGCATGTAGATGAATTTTGGCTCACCTCACATGCAACCTGTAGAAATCTGACCAGCCACCTCCGTTGCACTCCAATCCGAATCTTGACCAGCATCGGCAAGGACCCTGCATATTTCACCACGAGAAGCCTTGAAAATATGACGCAAAGCCACCCCATACAAACCACTGAAATCGGATTACCGACTGAGATAGCGCAGGCCCTTTTGGATATCAACGAACTTTGCCTACACAAGTCCAAGCGACTGTTTTCTTCCTCGCTTCCCAGATTGCAAATCCCCTGGTCATACCAGCTCTTTGTCACGCTGTGCACATTGAAACACTGCCACAGACTCCTGCCCAAACTCATCCCAAACATCCCTGAGGGGAAAAAGTACGAGTTCCTGCGATGCGTCTTTGAACATCGCAAGGACATCGCACCACAAATCCGCCTCAAGGTTTGCTTCGAAGGGCGACGCTTCCAGCCGTCGTGCGAAAAATGGGACTGGATGGACGGCGACACGCCACTGGAGAAGACTCTGGAGTTTATCAAGGCCGCATGCGCCGCCTCCCGCGCCAGGGACACATTGCTGTGCTACACCAGTAAAGTCGAATGGTCCAGCCAGCTTTTCAACCAACTTTGCACACAAGTGGAATGCCAGCGGCTGCTGCCCAAAATCTGTCTGGTAATCCCGGGTGAAATGCGATATGACTTCCTCCATGTAGCCTTTGCGAAGCGTGCCCAACTTCCACATGACATCCTGCTGAAACTGTGGGTATTGTGCTTAAGGGACGATCACCCGACCATCTCTCGCTTTTTCCAAGGGATTTCCTGGCAGAAAGACAAAACGAAGCCCCTTGGCAGTTATACCCCGAAGCAGTTGGAGGAACTAAAGGACTCTCCGCTCACCGACCCGCTACTCATCGATTCATTTTATGTCTGCCAGCGCTACTGCCTAGTCAAAAAGCCCGGCTGGGAAATGCTTCGATACCTTGTCGATGCACGACGCTCCGTGGAATTGACTCTCCCGACTCAGCTTCAACAAGCGCTCCTGGCGGACTCCGTTCCCGCATTCCTTATCACCCGCGACATGGCCGGACGGCGACTATCCTACAGCCTGTTGCTGAAAGTCATCAAGATGGGTGCAAGCGCCATTTTCCGGCATCTGCTGGACAAGGGTGAAATCACCTCGGATGTCATCACTCTTCCTGAACTATGCTGCCTGCTCGCCTCCGAGAAGAATTTTGACACCCGTAACCTCCTGCAAGCCATCGAGGAATGGCATCCGGGAATGCTTAAGGACATCCGCGACCCATTGGGACAAAACCTGCTCTGGTATGCTCTGCATGGCAAGATGAGTTGCAGAAAGCCGATCATCCAGTCCCTCCTTCAATGGGGCTGCGACCCACTAAACACCAACCAGCTTGGCCTCACCTGGCAGGAGGCCAACGAGGCCGATTTTAAAACCTTGTGAATAAGAAACTGTTGATGCATACCATGATCAAGGCACAAGTCATAGATTTTGGCGATGCTTTAACGATAACCTGGCGGAAAGCAGGGAAATGCGCTAGACGGTTTTTCGGGAGGGATTATGCTCCATTCGAACAGCGATGAACAGCAGTTTGAGGAACTTCAGAATTGCCTCGCCCCAAAGATTCAAAGCTCGCAGGAGCTGTACTGGAATCCCCTTCCGATAGTTTGGCGGCCATCCTTCCTTCGTTTACTTGCCACGCGGAAATCATTCCAGCACCTGCTGACCAAGGCCTACAGTCTTGTCCCGTACCCCTTCCGTCTCAATTTCTTAAATGCGGTCATTGAAAACCGCAATGACATCCCCAGGGAAATCTTGGCTATCCTCTGGCACCAAAGCATAACAGAGGACAGAATCCAAACCAACGACGAATTGAAGAAACTAGTCAGGTTACATCTGAGTGCATCTGAAAAAGAGTTCAAGATGAAGCACCTGGGTGCGATTCTTGAGAAGCTTCCTCCGCATCTCACCAGTCCACTGCTCATCGACTTGGCAACCGTTTGCCAGCTTTACTGTTTGGCCAAAAAAACCGGCTGGAAAATGCTTCAACATACCGTTCATATGCAAATGCATATTCACCCCCGCCCTTCCACATTGCTCCGCCAGGCGCTGGAAGAGGACTCCGAAGCCGCTTTCTCCATCAGTCATACCATGGCTGGCCAGGGAATTTCCCGCAAACTCCTGAAGGCTGTCATCGAAGCCGGCGCGTCGGCAATTTTTCGTCATCTGTTGGAAGATGGCGAACTCTCCCCGACGATTGTCACTCTTCCTGAATTATGCTGCCTTCTGACTTCAAGCCAACCCGACGACATCTCCATACCATTCCTTTCCATTCTTGAAGATCACCATCCTGGATTACTCCAGGGGATTCATGATGTACTAGGAAGAAATCTGCTCTGGTATGCAGTACACAACCAACCAGCAACATGCTTCCGCCCCAGCAGCCAACTAACATCATTTCTTCTCAAATGCGGATGCGACCCGCAGAACACCAATCAACTTGGATTCAGTTGGCAGGAGATCAGTAACATTCTTACCCGCAAAAACAAAGTTTCGATTCACATGGCAATAACCTATTAGGCTTAAAGCCGAAAAACTTCAAGCTCAAGATCCAAACTCCCGAGCCACCAGACGCCTAGTTGTAAAACAAGGTGAAAACGAAAGTTCCATGGGAATTCCTGTGTATAGTCATTGCTATCCTTTCAAAAAGGAGAATCCGTCATGTTGAGAAAAATTCTTATCTTCCCTATCCAAATCGCACATTTTCTGCTCATGCTTCTAGGTTACATCTTGTTCTACCCCTTTGCATGTATCGCCCTTGGCATTTTTGCCCTGGGCGAAAAAGCCTGGTATTTCCTAAAAGACCTCTGGCGGCAGGCATCCGACCCTGGATACTACCGGCTCAACTATGGTGGGTACATCTTTCGGCAAAATCTTCTCAAAGAGGCTCGAAAGGCATGCGAAAAAGGCAACTGGCAACACGCTGTTAATTGCTGGCTCGATGCTGCCTGCTACTTTTCCCCAGAGGCAATGGCACATCTGGGCGAGTGCTATGAGCAAGGGAACGGGGTGGACCGCGATCTCGCCATCGCACACTTCTGGTTTGCCAAGGCTGTCCAATACCACGGCGGCCCCGAATGCCAGGCAAAATGCGATAACCTGCAACCATTCGCAATGTCCCGCAAAGCCCGCAAGGTATTCTGCAAGGACCTGAAGAATTTTTGGAAAAACCGAGCATGCTGCAAATGAAACGAAAGACTATGAGCAAACAATCCTCGTCTCGCAAGGCTAGCCTCACCGCCGAGGTGCTCCGACAGTTCAGGGAACTCTGCAATAGCGGAACGGCAAAGACGCTTCGTCAGTTCATCCGAAAGCACAAATTGACCAAAAACCAATTGAATTGCGACAACCTCAGCTACAATCTAGTCCCTTACCAGCAGTGGGATGAATACCACTTCCTTCCCCTGAACATCGCACTACAGGCAAGGAATCTGGACACCGCCCGTGCCTTGGTCCATCTTGGGGCAGATTTTGGGACGACGGATAACAAGACAAAACAGTCTCCACGGGAACTTGTGCCGTGGGAATGGCGGGACATCCCGGAATTCCAACCACCTTGGTGCGCCCTGGGGAAATATGACATCAGCCAATATAAGGCGACCTTCAATAGTGCCACTAGAAAGGATGACACACATATACGCTCGCGCCAGGCAGACCCCGACTACCCGATGGAGCATCCAGACATTCCACGCCTGATGCGACACCACAACATCCCGCTCGCTGGAAACGCGCCAGACCACCCCTTGCGCATTGTCGTCCAGCAACAAGCTTCCAACCAATGGCTGGAATTCGGGGAGAAAGTGAAATGGTCCAACATGAAAACGGAGTTCTCCTGCATGCAGTTTCTGTTTCCCGACGAGTCGGAAGAGACACTGGAGGCCTGGTGCCAGTATGTCGTCCGCCAAACCGACACCGAGTGGGATCTCGGAGTATGGGACGGTCCGACTGCGCAGGGCTTCGTGAATTTCGCAAGCAAGCACTGGCGGCAATTCAACGGGGGCGGACGTGGGTTCGTCGGACCGAGTTTCCGGACAGTGTGGCCCAGCGCCTGGCGCTTCCCTCTGCCGACCTCTTGCCTTGAAAATGCACTCCTCAATGAGGACTACCATGGCATCGTCTCCCAAGTAGTCGCGGGACAAAAGCTGGATCGCCCGGAGATGCTGGCGACCGAGGCCTTCTACCTGGCTCCGGAGATCGTCCGCAGCATCGTCTGCCAAATCGCCGTGCCCTCCGAACGGCGGACGGAGTTTCTCGCATGGCTACGTGCGGAGGACGCCCATCCAGTTGTCCTGGAGAGTCTGGAACAGGCCCTTTTGCCTTTGGAGGAAAACTTTCAGGAAATCCGCGAGAAGCTCTTAGAATCAGTGGATTTGCTGGCGACCTCCGCCATTCAGCAATTGTTCGAGCAAACGCTCACCCCGCTGGAACAGGCACGACTTCTGGCGGAGCTCGCAGGCAGGCCACGGCCTCACTCGCAAGAAGACCTGTTCGACCCCTTGTTCGACCCCTTGGAGGTAATTCTTCTCCACAGCATCCCGAAACGCCCAAAGGTTCTGGAAGAGAAAGGCTGGGTGATCGGACGCACTGCCACGCCGCCAAGCACCGCCGAAATAGAACGCGAAAAACAACTTGTGCAACAGCGGCAGGCGGAAAACCTCAAGCTGGCAGTCACCCTCAAAGACAAGCCACGGCTCCGCGATATCCAGGAGTGCAAGAAGTGCCTGTATTTTCATCGCCACAAAGAGGACGGCACTTGCGGATGCATAAATGTCCACCACTGGATGGGACACCCCTGGTGCTCGGAAACCCGGCTGTCTGTGACGGAGGACCTCTTCGAGAAGGTTCACATTTTCCTTTTGGACGACAAGCACTGCCCCACCCTCCCGCAACAGAAACAAAATGGAATCTAGCATCTACTGCAATGAAAAGACCTGGCTGGAAGGTCCTGCTGTCGAGCAGTTTCGACGTGTTCTCACATTTCCCGGCATCCTATGCGGCGCTGCCTTCCCCGACCTGCATCCAGGCCGTGGCGTGCCCGTCGGTGCCGCCTTTCTCTCCCAAGCCGTCATCTATCCCGCACTCATCGGAAACGACATTGGTTGCGGAATGACGTTGCTTTCCACCCGCACACCAGCCCGAAAACTCAAGACGGACAAGTTGCTTCGCAGGCTCGGCGACACCCCGGAAGAAGCACTCCAACAAAGTGCGCTGGAATGCCTCTCGGAAATGCCAAGCGATCCAGATGACCCGCTGCAAATGCTCGGAACCCTCGGGCACGGAAACCACTTCGCGGAAATCCTCACGGTTGAAAAGGTGCTGGACGATGAAGGCTGGGAGACACTACACGCCGACAAGAACGACGCATTGATGCTCATCCACTCCGGTTCCCGCGCTTACGGCGAGGCACTTTGGCGAGACTTCGCCGCCACCCACGCAGACTCCGGAGTAGAGGCAAACAGCACCGACGGCGCGGCTTACCTCGCCGAACACGCACGACTCGTCGAATGGGCTTCTTTCAACCGGCGCCTTGTTGCCCGTGCCCTCGCACGGTTGCTCTCCTGCGATTGCATCGAACTTCTGAACGCCACTCACAATTCCATCACCCCTGTCGGAGACGGACGTTTTCTCCACCGCAAAGGCGCCAGTGCCGTGGAGCCCGGCCGCCTCGCAGTCGTGGCAGGCACGCGCGGGAGTTTTTCCTATCTGGTGATGCCGCAGGGCAATCCAGAGGAGTATCTCCATACCTTGGCACACGGCGCGGGTCGCAAGTGGAATCGCCAAAGCACGAAGGAGCGTGTTCGCGCCAAGCACGGAGACCTGCAATCGCTCCTCCAGACCAAACTGGGAACCAAAGTCGTCTGCCCGAACAAGGAACTGCTCTACGAGGAGGCACCAGAAGCCTACAAGGACATCGAGGCCGTCATCGCAGACCTCCAGGAGTTTGGCCTCGCATGCCCCGTCGCCCGCCTCCGTCCCGTCATCAACATCAAGCCATAATATACCATGACCTGCATCCTTCAAATCTCTTCCGGCCAGGGGCCTGCGGAATGCCAGCGTTTCGTGCCACTTCTTGCTCAGATCATCGAACGTGAGGCACGCACTGCGGGATTGTCCTGTCATCCTCTGACCGAATATTCGCCAAAAGACGAACGCTACGCATCGCTCCGCTTCGCGGTGGCAGGCACGGAACTTCCGGATTTCCGGCAAGGCTGGGAGGGAACTATTCAGTGGATCTGGAAAAGCACCATCCGACCGAATTGGCCACGCAAAAACTGGTTCGTGAAGGTGAGCTTTTTTGATTTCCGCTCCGACGCCGCACAACGCTTCCGACCTACCGACCT
>JAFXSU010000239.1 GCA_017525435.1 Victivallales bacterium | reverse complement strand
GTCGTTGTCGAACACCAAGAAGTCCGCGTCCTTGCCGACGGCGATGGAGCCTTTGTTGGCTTCGATGCCTAACTGCTTGGCGCCGTTGATGGTGTAGCCCAGAATCATTTCCTCAATGTTCATTCTCTCATTGGCGGGTTCAAGCGGTTTAAGCGTCCTTTGGCTTTCCATGATCTTGGTCTTCTCGTTGATCCAGCGAGTCATGCCGATTTCCATGCCGTAATACGGGTTCCAGGTCAGGAACTCGCCGAAGTCGACGTCGTCGCTTGACCAGGTCACCAGTGCGCCGCTGTCCCAGACGGTCTTGCTGCGGAACATTTTCTTGGCGCGGTTCTCGCCAATCAGGTTGGGCCAGAACTCTGAAGGTTCGCAGCCCAAGCCCATGTTTCCGTTGTGCCATGCGGGCGTGTAGTTGGCAATCACGCCAAGTTCCGCGAAACGTGAGAGGTCGGCGTCGTCCTGAACCCAAAGATGGCAGCAGGTGACCTTCACACGGAAGCTGTCGCCCAGTTCCTTCTTGGCTAATTCAACGCCGTCAAGGACCACGCGCGACGAGCGTTCGCCGACACAATGCACGTGAAGGTCAAGTCCGGCCTTGTTGAGTTCCTTGAGGATTTCCGCGATTTCCTCGGCAGTGAAGGTTGTGGCTCCAGCCGCTCCGGTGTCTTCGTATGGCGTCACCATTGCCGCAGTCTCAATCTTCAGGGTGCCATCCATCATAATCTTCAATGTATGCACTTTCAGGTGCTCGGTGGTAAACTCGCGGTTGAAACGCTTCGTTTCTTCCAAGGCTTCCTTCACCTTCTTCGGATTCGTGAGGATATAGCATCCGTCAATGTAAACCGGCAGTTTGCCTTGTCTGTCCAGATCGCGTATATAGGCGTAGATCCGCTCGTGGATGTCGTTGTGCTCAGGGAATCCGGCATCAAAAACAGCGCTTATGCCGTATTCCTTGGAGAAATCGATCCAACGCGAGACCGCTGCCCCTATCTGTTCATTGGTCAGGCTCTTTCTCAATTGGTCGAAGAGGAAGGGCCAGCTTGCCGATTCAAAGGCGTTTCCGGTCACGTGGCCGTCCTTGCGCACGTAATAGGCAAGTCCGGGCACGGGGTCTGGCGTTTCATCGTTGATGCCGTGTTGCGCGAGCATCTTGGAGTTCACCCAAACGCTATGCGCTTCGCCTTCCAGGATTACGAGTCCGCTGTCGGGGCAGATGGCGTCGAGGTCCTCTTTCAAGAGTTCTTCTCCATTCAGGGCTGCGCGCTCCAACATGAATCTGTAAGGCTCCAGTCCGGGGTTTTTGGCGATATGTTCCGACATAAAAGCCAAGGCTTCCTTTTTGCTGTTGCATGGGACGTACACGCCCAAATCAGCATACTCGAAAGCGGTGCCTGTCGTGATATGCACATGGGTGTCGATGATGCCCGGCATGATGAATTTTCCGCCGAGGTCGGTGACTTCGCCCTCATACGCTGAAAGGCCAGCCTCGTCGCCCACGTAGACGAATTTGCCATCCTTCACGACAATGGCAGTCGCTTGCGGATTGTCTTTGTCCGCCGTGAAGATTTTCGCGTTTTTTATGATATGATCTGCCTTCATGTTTGTTATCCTTTGTTAAACCTGTTTCTATCGGCTCGCCTTATAGGCTGCGATGCGCTTTGCTACGTTGTCTTTGATGTTGTTGTAGAAGAGCGCGTAATCCTCGCCATGGCGGCCGTCAGGGCCAAAGAATGCCGTGGCTACCGCAGCCTTCTCTTCCGTCATTTTCTCTCCCTTGGCATGCGTCACCACCACGCCTCGGTCGGGGAATACCTGCGCGTCAGCGCCAATGTCCCCCATCTCCACCTCGCCGGTTTTCTCGTTCAGGAAGAGCGAACCCAGGTTCATGCTGGCTGGAGCGTAGGTGTCGTCCAGCTTCCAGTTGAGCGGGTTGATGCTCATGGAACCCGGTTGCAACACGCAGGTATTGGCATTCACCTCCCTGTTCTTGTGACCTTCGGTGTTCCAGGTGATGATGACGCCCGTGTCGCACTCGCCTGTCGCAAACTTCATGTGCGGGTAGGCCTTGAACTCGTCCTTGGTGAAAGCGTATCCAATGGGGTAGGCTGCGATCATGCGCTTGTAGTAATCGGGATGCTCCGCAAAGTAGTGTTTGAGCACCATTTTGACAATGGCTGAGCCTTGGCTGTGGCCGGCAATGATGAATGGGCGGCCGTTGTTGTAATGTTCGAAGTAGTAGTCCAGCGCGGCTACGATGTCGCCATACGGCATATCTGCAATGGCTGCATCAAAGATTCCGTCTCTCTTCCAAACCACTCCTGCATACCGCAAGCCCACTTGGCGGTAGTACGGCATGAACACGTTAGTTGAGTCCGCGTAAGCGGTTGCGTGCAGCAAGTATTCGCCCGCAGCTCCCTCCAACATTTCGGCGTTGTCCAAGTCCGCGTAATCGGGAGCGCCTTCTTCCATGCTGCCCATGATGTACTCGGTTGCATAAACGTAGAATGTGTCGAATTCCTTGGTGATTTCCGGAATCTGGTACCAGTTGGCTTTTTGGGAATAGTCGATGGGATTATTTTTGTTCATTGTTTGATAGTCTTTTAATTAGGCTTATTTGTTCATTTCATTTTCTTTCCACTGAAATACACTTCCTTCGGCATGTTATGGCTGAAGCCCTCGTGCTCTGCCGTGAGGAGGTCGTTGTCGAACACCAAGAAATCTGCGTCCTTGCCGGCCGTGATGGAGCCTTTGGTGGCCTCGATGCCCAGTTGTTTGGCGCCGTTGATGGTGTAGCCCAAGAGCATCTGTTCAATGCTCATTCTCTCGTCCTCGGGCGGAAGTACCTCGGCACTTCTGGTGAAATCAGGAGCATTGGTCTTTTCCGTGATATGGCGGGTCATGCCCACTTCCATACCCAGATAGGGATTCCAGAGATCAAAAGCAAAGACCACGTTGTCGCAGGACCAGGTCACCAGGGCGCCGCTGTCCCAAAGCGTCTTGCAGCGGAACAGCTTGCGGGCCCGCGGCTCACCCAGCCAGGAAGCCCATAGCCTGTAGTCACCAGAATGCCACCAGGGCGTAAAGTTCGCGATCACGCCCAGTTTGGCAAAGCGGTCCAAATCCGCGTCGTCCTGCACTTCCAAGTGGGCGCAGGTGACCCGCATGCGGAACTTGTCGCCCACTTCCTTCCGGGCCAGCTCCACGGCGTCAAGCGCCACGCGGGAGGCTGCGGAGCCTACGGTGTGCATGTGAAGGTCCAGACCTTCCTCGTTGAGTTTGACCATCAGGGTGGCGAGGTCCTCCTTGTTGAAGGCGGTGGCTCCCATCTCATCGACATCCACGTATGGCGTCACCATGGCGGCGGTGTGAATCTTCTGGGTGCCGTCCATGAAAATCTTCATCGTATGGACCTTGAGGTGCTCCGTATCAAATTCCTGCCGTAAACGCTTGAGTTCCCTGAGGCCTTCCTCCGCCTGCCAGTTGGCGGCAATCACATAGCAGCCGTCAATATAGACCGGCAGTTTGCCCTGCTTGTCCATCTCTTTCAGGCGTTGGTACACCTTTTCGTGGAACTCCGGGAAGCCGGGAATGCCGGCATCGAACACCGCCGACACGCCGTTGCGGACAGAGAAGTCAATCCAGGACTGGAGCGCGGCGTCAATCTGCTCGTCGCTGAGGTCCATGGAACCGTCCAGGACGATGCGCACCTCCGCAGAGCCTTCAATGATGTAGCCGGTCAGCTTCCCGTTCTTGCGCTCATACACGCTCAGCCCCGGAACGGGATCCGGCGTTTCGTCGGTAATGCCATGGCGTTCCAGTACCCGGGAGTTCACCCAAACGCTGTGGAACTCCCCTTCCTGGATCTGTAGCTCCGCGTCAGGGCAGATGGCGTCCAAATCTTCTTTGGTGAGATTCTCGCCATTCAAGAACTTTTTCTCCAGGATGAAGCGATAGCACTGTTGGCCGGGATGCTTGCCAATATAGTCGGCCATATAGTCTAGGGCTTCCTGCTTGCCGTTGCAGGCAAAGCGTTCGCTCTCCGGGGCATAAGCGAAGCCTACAGGCAGCGTTACGTGCACGTGGCTGTCAAAGATGCCGGGCATGATGAACTTCCCGCCCATGTCGGTGACTTCGCCCTCATAGGCTGCGAGGCCAGCCTCGTCGCCCACATAGACAAATTTTCCGTCTTTGACCACTAAGGCTGTCGCCTGTGGATTGTTCAAGTCTGAAGTGAAGATTTTTGCGTTTTTGATGATTTTATCTGCTTTCATGATTGTTCGATTTTATTGTTATTGTTCGATTTTATTGTTGTTTTGATTTGCGTGCGGCGAGGATATCCAAAAGGTAGCCAGGTGTGAAGAATTTGTCCATGAACTGGTAGTATCCGAGCAAGGGGAGCACGGCCTTGTACTGGTCGGCCAGCAGGTCATGTTGGATACGAATGTCACCTGGTCCGGCGATGACCAGGACGTTCTGGTCGTCGGCCGAGTACGCCTTCCACTCGATTTGGTCTGTTGACGGGTTGCCGCAGCGTGCGAAATTGGTCCACATCTGTAATTTTTCCATAGTGTTATTTAGCAGACCCTCTTGGACGACCCGTTCCCCAGGCGCTCTGCCCAGGACATCATCAGGTCTTCCCGCCTTCCGAAAATATCCTTTTGCATGCCGATGGCATCGTCGAAGACCATCGTCTGGCGGTCGTCACCCGTGAACTTCTTCCATTCGTATTTGTTGGTGGAGGGGTTGCCC
>JAFXSU010000238.1 GCA_017525435.1 Victivallales bacterium | reverse complement strand
GGACGCGCTTACGCTCTATGGCTTTCTCACGCGCGAGGAAAAACGCCTTTTCTCCCTGATTGTCAATGACGCGAAGGGTTTTGGTGCGCGCCTGGCCCTCAACGTCCTCTCCGCCATGAGCATCTCCGCCTTCTGCACCGCCATTGCCAGCCAGGACATTAAATTGCTGAGCAAGATCAACGGCGTCGGCAAGAAGAGCGCCGCCCAGTTGGTTCTTGACCTCAAGGGCAAGCTCGGTGACTTTGGCGGTGCTTTGCCTGCCGCCAGTGGGACCGCAACCGGAGCACTGGATGCCTCGGCTTCCGATGCGGTCAAAGCACTCACTACCTTGGGCTTCAAGCAAAACGATGCCGAGACGGCTATCCGCGAACTCGTGGCCAACGACCCCGACCGCAAACTCTCCACTTCCGCTCTCATCACCAAGGCCCTTGCCCGAATGACCAACTCATCGGAGGTTAGAGGTTAGAGGTTATAAGTCAGAGGTTAGTTTTTTCCCTTGGCTTTGGCATTAACAATTCATTGTTCATTGTCAGTGGTCAGTTGTCAATTGTAATAGATGCCAGAAGAACGTTTCATTACCGCTGAATTGAATGCCCGCGAGGACGAGTTCGATCGCTCCTTGCGCCCGCAGCAGTTTTCCAGTTTCCCCGGCCAAGGCAAGGTCAAGGAGCAGTTGCAGATCATGGTCGCTGCCGCCACCAGCCGTGGCGAGGCGCTGAACCACATCCTGCTTTCCGGTCCGCCCGGTCTGGGCAAGACTACGTTGGCGAATATCATTGCAAATGCCTGTGGCAAAACCCTCAAGGCAACTAGTGGTCCGGTCATCGAGAAGCCCGGCGATCTGGCCGGGCTGCTCTCCAGTCTCGACGAAGGCGATATCCTCTTCATCGACGAAATCCACCGCCTCCCCCGGCAGGTCGAGGAATATCTTTATTCTGCGATGGAAGATTTCGTTATCGACATTATGGTGGATTCCGGCGTGGCTGCACGCTCCGTGCGCGTGAATCTGCCGAAATTCTGCCTCATTGGCGCCACCACCCGTCAGGGAAAACTCTCTGCGCCGCTGCGTGAACGCTTTACCATGAAGTGCCGGATGGACTACTACTCTGCCGAGGAACTCCGGCAGATCCTTACCCGCAGCTCCGGTATCCTGAATATCCCTGCTGAAAGCGATGGCCTTCTCGCCATCGCCAAACGCGCTCGCGGCACCCCGCGTATCGCCAACAATCTTCTGCGGTGGGTACGTGACTACGCACAGGTCAAGGGTGGCTCACAGATCACTGACGAAATTGCCACCGCCGCTCTCAAAATGCTCAGCATCGACGATGACGGCCTCGACGAGATGGACAACCGCATTCTGGAAACCATCATCGTCAAGTTCAAGGAGCGTCCGGTTGGTCTCAAGTCTCTCGCCGTGGCGGTCGGCGAGGAGGAGGAGACGATCGAGGACGTCTATGAACCCTACCTCATCCAGGAGGGCTACCTCATCCGAACCCCCGCCGGACGAATGGTCACCGACCGCGCCCTCCGGCGCTTCGGTCGAGAACCTCATCCACAGCCCGATGATCCCCAACTCACCCTCGGTCTCTGATTCCCAAATTGCTAATTGCTAATTGCTAATTGATTATGATTCACGTTGTTGCCCGCGCATCCATCCAGCCGGAGATGCTGGATGACTATCTGAAAATCGTCCGCGCACTGCTGCCCACCGTGCGTGCCGAGGACGGCTGCCTGCGCTACGAACCATGCCTCGACTATGCGGAGGACGGCTTCCGCGCACCCTACGTCACCATGCTGGAAAGCTGGCAGACCAAGGCCCACCTGGATGCGCATCTGGCCTCTGCACACATGAAGACGTTCATCGCAGAGGTTGCACCGATGCGCCTGGGCAAGTCCGAACTACGCATCCTGACCTCTGCGGAGAATTGAGAATTGGACCTTCTGTCGCTGGATTGGAGCAAAGTCAACCACTTGATGTTCGTGTGCCACGGCAACATCTGCCGTTCACCGATGGCGGAGTTTATTACTTCATATATGCTTGAGCAAGAAGGACTTAAAGATATTTTCGTAGCATCTTGCGCCACCAGCACTGAAGAATTGGGCAATCCCCTCTACCCGCCCGCTCGCGAAGAACTCCTTTGCCACAATATCCCGCTTCGACCGCACCGAGCCCGCCAGGCATGCCTCGCCGATCTGGAAAAATACGACATCTTTCTCTGCGCCGAAAGCATCAATGTCCGCAATCTCGCACGCGTCGTCGGACCAGCCGTCCTGGACAAGACCTGCCGTCTGCTGGATCTTACCGACCGCCCACGCGACATCGCCGACCCCTGGTGGACCGGCGACTTCACCGAAACCTGGCGCGACCTCCAGGAAGGTTGCCACGCCCTGCTGGAAAAACTCCGCCAATCGCACGCCTGTTGATTTTTCTTCCCCCCCATTGTTTCTCTTCTTACCATTATGAAAATCAAATGCTTCCTCATTGCCTTGGCAGGGCTTTCTCTCGCCGTTCTGGCCGACACCATCTCGCTCACCGCACCTGAGAACGGCGTCACGGTCTCCATGCTCAAGCCCGAACAACAGCTCTTCTGCCACCTGGACTCCGAAGCCGGACGGAAGGTCCTCGCAAATCCCGAACTGGTTCATTTTCTGGAGCATTCGGTTCGTTCATTCCCGAAGGGCATTGAACTGTCGTGGATCTTCACCGGCGTGCGCAGCCAGGTCCGATACGAGGTCGCCCTCGCGGACAACGAGGCTTTCGCGAATGCGCGGACCTTCCCCGTCGAGAACGAACAGCGCTTCATACTCTATAACCTGTTCAATGGCAAGACATACTACTGGAAAGTGACGGTCCTCTATGCCAACGGCAGCCGCCTGGAGTCCGAACTGCGGAACTTCACCGTGGATAGCCAGACGCCGCGCGTCCTCTATGTCCCCGATGTGGACAACGTCCGCGACATCGGCGGCTTCGTCGGCCTGGAGGACCGCGTTGTCCCTCAGGGGCTCATCTACCGCAGCTCCGGCCTAAACAACAACTCCTACGACGGCGGCAAGACGCCCGGACCACCCCGCGCGAATGCCGAGGGCGTTCGTCGCATGCGTGAGGAACTCCATCTGCGAACGGAACTTGACCTGCGAAGCAACGGCGAGACCGCCGGCATGACCGTCTCGCCAATCGGCGCGGACATCAACTACATCCAGATTCCCGTGGGCGCCTACGACCACATCTTCACGCCGAATGGCGCGAAGCCTTTCGCGGAGTGCTTCCGCATCTTCCTGAATCCCGCCAACTACCCCATCGACTACCATTGCATCGGCGGAGCAGACCGAACCGGGTCGCTCTCGTTCCTGCTGGAGGCGCTTCTCGGCGCCGACACCGAGGCCATCCACCGCGACTATGTCCTCACCAGCTTCTACGCTCGTCGCGGCTACGAGTACTCGGATGAACTCTTCGCAAACCTGAGCCACTATGGCACCCCGGAGGAGTCGTGGGTCACCAAGGCCGAGCGCTACTTCTTCGCCGTCGGCATCACACCGGACGAAATCGAGACGTTCCGCGCCTTCATCCTCGGACCCGGCCTCGCCGAAACGCCCGGCTGCGCACTCCAGCGGAAAATCCTCGCGCTTGCGGCTCCCTACACGCAGGAGACCGAGGACATCAAGGTCCGTCCGTACTATCCCTTTGGCGCCACGATGAAGATGGCCGGCAAGGACATCCCGCTCAATGCCCCGCTTTGGAAGAACACCCCCGTCCAGCACGTCCTTGCGGATGGACAGGGCGGCACGCTCATCCAGTTGCTCAACCATGACGCCGAGCCGCGCTTCATCCAGCTGCGGCCCAACACCCTGGACGCCGAGTCCTACACCGTGGTGGACCTCCTCTCAAAGACCGCATATGCACAGAAGGACGGAACTGCGGCCTGGACACCCGCGCAACTGCGCAATTTCGCCTTCACGCTGCCCGTCGGCGTCAATTTCCTCCTTGCGGTTGTGCCAGGCACCGCCATCCCGGAGGGCTATACGCTCCAGATACTTGACAAGCCCTCGGCACCCGAACCGAACTACCTCGTGGTGCCTTCCGGAACCGCCCCGAAGATTGACGGCGTGCTGGACGACGAGATCTGGACTCTGAAGGAGCCGCTCAAGTGCTTCACGATGTACGGCATGGTAGATGACGCCGCACCGCTTGTGTATCTCCGAACCGACGTGGAGCACAACACCCTCTTCGTCGCCGCAGACATCCCCGACACCACTCCGAATGGCACCGACCATGGTTCCGAGCGCGACCTGCCCCTTTGGAACGAGGACGAAATCGAAGTCTTCGTCGGCGGCTATGGCCGCGTGCATTTCTTCCATTTCATC
>JAFXSU010000237.1 GCA_017525435.1 Victivallales bacterium | reverse complement strand
GCAGCATTCCCTTGATCAGCCGCGCCTGTCGCCTGAATGGCGTGATGACCGCGACCCGTTCCTTCTTATTGACGCCTGGCTGGTCTTGCAGAAGTCTAAACGCCTCCAAGACTATCTCCTTTGCCCAATCAGCTTCCTGTGGATTTTCATCTGTTTGATCTGCCAAATCGGATATCAGTATTTGAACCGATTTGTCATCATTGAAAATCTGTCGGATGGCTGGACACAGATGCTGTGATTTGCCTGAAAGTTCAGCTGACAGTCGCCTATCCTTTGCAGAGACGTCAGGATTCAGATTGACTTCAGGATAAAAATGCCTTTGGATGAGAGCGCAGATTTCATCATTCATCCTGTAGGTCTTGTCCAAGGTGATGGCCAGCTGCGGATACTTCTCTTTCAGATGCTCAAAGACGGACACCGACAGAGGATCCCTCTTTTGCTCATTATGAAAAATCGGCGGCATCTGCATCTCGTCACCGAAGAAGATTGTCGAGGACGCACCAAAGCCTCCGATGACAGCGGCGTATGGCAACGGAATCTGGCTCGCCTCGTCGACCAAAACACCTGTCGGGGCAAAACGCGTATTCTGCAATCCGACTTCAATGACGGCGGAAAGGAACGTCATTCCAATGATTTGAGCCGGAGGATGTTTACCATACGTTTTTCTCAGATACTCCATACATCCATAGAGACTCTTGAAATGCCCTACACGATGGTCCAATTTGTCGCGTTTGAGCCAATGGCCGATTTTCGCGACGAACATATTTGAATTAGCCTGAACTATTGCGTTCAGCGCATTGTTGACCGCCTGGTGGGTATTTGCAATGATGAGGATGCTGTTTCCGTTTGCATTAAGATTTGCTGCGATCTTCGCTAGAAGTGTGGTCTTTCCCGAGCCAGGCGGTCCCTGGATGCAGAAAAACGATGGCATAGCATTGGCAATATGCACCGCCGCATCGTATGCCGACATGCCGTGCGCCTCATGGATGACCCTGTCGATTCTTTCCTGCCTTTGGCGCGCTCGCTCCCCCACCACTGGTTGAATTCCCTCAATCTGGCACAGGAACGAGTATCCAGGAGCCCCAGGAACTATGTTGTCCATAAGCGCAAGGATGCTGTCAACCATGCACATCCCCTTTGCCTCCACAGACAGATTTGCGCCATCCTGAAGAGTTACATCATTCCCTACTTGGAGCGTGATTTCCTCCAACCCGTTCTCAACGACAAGCGCATCCATTCGCTGCCCGTCAATGACAATGTCCACCCGGTCTCCAGTACGAAATTTGCTGTTGTTCTCTGGACAAGTGATGAACGCTTGGCGCTTTTCGGCATCAAACTCAGTCAAAGTCGCATTGCGGATTAGAAGTCCCTTGTCGATCTTCTCAACATCTGTTAACTTCTCATTTGCCTCCTGCTCCTGAAGAATGCACTCCTTCTCCTTTTGCAGATAGGCCACGATTTCGTCTCTGATCGGCATCGGATACTCTCCTATTTCAGAAGCCCCCTAACATGCTCCCTAGTTTCTTTGTCCTTGATGTATACAAAATTGCCTACGATCGCACGGGTCAGCAATATGCGGTAAATCCTGAACATCGTCACGCAGAGCTTGTCAGTCTCGTTACTTAACCCCATCCAGATGTATTCTGGAGAATCGCCAAGAAGGTTGTGCTTTTTTTCGGCAATGCTCCGGGCATCAGTTGATAATGTCATAAATGTGCGCTTGCTCCAATGCAATTTATCCACCTTTGCACCTGCGTATCCCCATTGCTTGAATCGTTCGACGACTGCTTTCCTCTGAGAAGCAATACCGTCATCAAAAACGATAGAGGGCAGATGCACTTGCCAACGGCCATTTCTCCAGACGACGTCGTCCAGCCAGAGGATGCCGAAGAAGGAGAAGTCCCATCCCCTGATCTCCTGCGGATATCCGACTTCGCAGAGCGGATCGTCAAGCATGGCGGCATTGGTTAATGGAGAGACGAATTCCCCGGGGATATTCCACAGCCGGGACCAATTTGTCCCGTCGTCATTTGGCAATTGGAAATCCAATTTGTCAGGCGGAAGCTCATGTTTGTTTGCTTTCTCCTTGGTAATCCATTTTACGGAGTAGCTAGAAAGCAACCTGCCCGATGGACGGTTGCCGCCTTCACCTTCCATGTGACGGCGCAAGCAGTTTTCCATCTGATTCGGGAAATCAAAGACCTCGAAGGTGAACTTGTTCTTCCAGGATGCATGGTTTGCAATGGAGGAATCAGAGAACAGCCTGTCAATCCATTCCACATATTCGGTCGAGTGCCCGCAGCGAAACTGCTCCGTCAACTCAAAGTGATCATCAAAAGGCACCTTGAGTTCCTCAGCCAGCTTCTTGATGATGTCGACGGTCGTCGTCTCCCGGTCCTGGAATCCCTGGGCATTCTCCATAAAAAAGTCGGAGACGCGGCTTGTGTAGATGATGTAATAGGCCTGCGGACCGACCTTGGAGAACCAATTGCCCAAACGGCTGTATTTGACCTGGCCATCACCCTCGTCGTCATCCTTATCATAATAGGGATAGATCAACGAATGGGCCTCGTCCACGATTGTCAGAGAATGCATGTTCTCAGTCAATTTGGGACGACCAGTATCTACCTTGCCGTCGCGTAGAGCCGCCCAGACATCACGCCATCTATCCAGTTTGAATGACTTTTTGCCCTTCCTATCCGTCTCAATTAAATGGCCAAGTTTCGCATCCTCGAAGAGTTTGATTGCTTGGGCATTATTGCTGCCATTAATGCCAGGATTGAACTCTTTCGTGCTGATCAGCACCTTTTCGTCTGAATTGAAGATATTCTCCCAGGTCTTCGCATTGGTGGTGGCGGAGGTGAAAACAACATTGCCAAGTTTCCTATGCCTGTCCGCTAGCTTCAGGGCTTCCACAAGCAGATTGACGGCCACGGCGGTCTTCCCCGTGCCGGGAAGCCCCTTGACAACGAATACCTGCTTCTTGTTGGGATCCTCCAAGGCCTTTTTCAAGGCATCAAACAATGCCACAAAGGCCTCTTCCTGCTTTTCGGAAAGAACAAAAGGCTTTTCCGCCGTGCCGTCCGAAAGATAACTCTGGATGGCATGGCAGACGAATTGTTGCAGTTCGTAGCTTTGCGTGTATGTGCCTTGCAAAAACTTTTCTTTGAATGCCTCATCCCCTTCGGCAAGGTGCTCTTGAATGTCCATGGCAAGTGCTTGCAGAGAAGCTGACTGGCAATTGAACACAGGATAATCTTTTGTCAGTTGATCAAATGGCTTATTACGATAACTCTCCAGACTGGAATCGTCGAAGTCAGGATTTGTAAAAAACACCACGCCACGTACCTGAGGTGTTTCATAACCGTTGGGCTTTACCACGGCGGAATGGGTCTTTTCCAACGCCGTGACATATCCCTTGACCTGGGTAGACGGATGATCGCATGGCGCGTTATTGTAACTTATGGGATATTCACCGTTGCGTTTTTTCCGTCCAATATAACATTGACAAACCCGATCTTTACTCCAGTTCTTCAATTCAATGACATATGCGCAGGGGACACCGTTCTTTTTACCAAGGAGAATTACATCGCTGTAGCCTGAATAGCACGGCGGCTTGTATTCGAAAAGAATTTCGACATGACCAAATTCCGTATTTGATTTTACAATCCCGGCCAGAAGTTTTGACAATTGGGCATAGGATTCTTCATCTCCGACATTTGTGGAGACATGTTTCTTAAGTTCACTGAGAAACTCATGATGCTCATTCTCCATTGCGTAAATGAAATCAGTAACAGCCGTTTTGTACATTTTCTACATCTCCAGCCTGTTGTTCTAGTAACGAAGTTGGGTAGTTAATTAATTAGAATTATCCCAATGAAGGGGCTATCCACTCGCTGCTGTGGCGGGATGGCACATATTAGGCTTGTTTACCAAAAAAGGAGTCCAATATGTCATCCATCCTGGGGTGCCGACGCTACATCAGGCTCGCTTGGGCATCCAGAGGCAGAGGCGATTGCGCATGTCGTATTGGTTTCCGGCAGATGCGAAGTCGCAGACGGTGGTGCCGTCGTCGAAGCGGTAGGTGAAGAAGATGCCCTTCGGTGGCTTGACGACTTTGCCGCCGATCGGCTGGAACGGTGCATCCACTGCTCCCAGGCGGGAGTCCTGCGCGAGCACGAGCGGTCCGCGCTGGAGGGCAAAGCGCTTCGAGGCGTCAAAGGCGTCAATCACTTTCATAGCCATGTCAAACTGCATCTCCACGCAGTCGCCTTTCTTCCAAGTACAGTTGAGCGTGAGATAGCCCGCTTTCACGCCAGCCACGGCCTTGCCGTTGAGTTTCACCACGGTCTTCGCACCACTCCACGCCGGAATGCGCAGCCGTAACTCGAATTTCTTAGCGGGTGCGGACTGGATGGCAATCTTGACCTTTCCCTCGCGGGCATAGTCGCCAACGATGGACAATTCGCATTTTGCTTTAGAATCCAATGAGATATTGCACTTATTCTCTTCATAGAGATTGACCGTGACGCCCCCGTCATGCGTCATCACCGCGACATACGGCGCCAAAGCGAGCCCCATCGGTCCCTGCGCCAGACAGCAGTCCTCGCCGAAGCCGGGTAGCTGGTCGCCTGCCTTCTGACGCCATGCCTTTCCGGCGAGCGGTCCCACGGGATTGAGGTGCGCCCACCACGAGCCGTCCGGCAGCATCGCTCCGGCGATACCGTTGTAGAGCGTGCGCTCCAGTTCATCGGCGACTTCAGGGTCGCCAGTCACGGAGAGCAGTTGCATGGAGAATTTCACCCAAGTCGCAGCAACGCAAGTCTCGCCCAGCCCGCAACCGTCGTTTCGCAGTTGCGCATACTTTCCGTTGCACCAGAATTCGCCCCAGGTGTCCTTGCCTCCACCCATGCCGTTGACGAAGATCTCGCTGTCCCGCACCGACTTCCAGTAGAGTTTCGCGGCCTTGAGGCAACGCGGGTCGCCGGTCTCGCGGTAGAGTTCGAGCGCACTGTCGAAACAGGAGGTCATCTCGTAGGCCTTTCCGTTGCCGATGTACTGCGGGGGAACACCCTTGAGCGCGGCATCATAGACATCTCCGCGCGAAGAACATCCGCTTTTGTAGATGGCCTGGGCGAAAGCCAGCACCTCGCGGTCGCGGCTGAGGCGGGCAGTCTGGACCACGGCGCCCATGATGGAGTTCGCCGCCAGACCGTCGTGCCATCCGAAATCACCCAGCGCCTTCCCGCTGGCCTTCACCTGCGAAGCCAAAGCCAAGATATGACGACGCAAGGCCTCCACGACCTTCGGGTCGTTCTTGACCTCCAGGCAGTAGTCCGCTAAGCCGACGGCGACATACTTGCGGCCCCAGATGTCCCAGTCCTGTGTCTGTTTGTCGGCAGGATAGCTGGAGATGCAGCCGGTTTCGTCGGCGGACTGGATGAGTTCTTTTACCGTGGCATCCAGTGCCTTGCGAAGCGCAGGATTCTGAGTTGCACGGTAGGCATAGATGGCTCCGCGGATGATTTTTCCCCAGAACTCGCAACGCCAACGGCCGTCGTCTTCGGTCCGGCTGAAGAACGGCTCGGTCAGGAATTTCCAGCGGATCTTCTCCAGGCGTTGCTTGATGCACAGATCCAGTTTTTCGCCCAGGAAACCACCAAATTTCATCGCTCCGCCCGACAGCGGACGCAAAACATCTTGCTTCTTCATGTTTGTTTCTTTGGAAAACAGAAATTACTTCAAAAACGAAATCGGGTTCGCTGGCGAGGGCGCCGACGCTACATCGGGCTCGTCGGCGGGGCGCCGACGCTACATCGGGCTCGTCGGCGGGGGCGCCGACGCTACATCGGAACGCTGGCGGAGCTATGCGAAGTTCTTTCGGAAGGTGAGGATATTGCACCCATGCGCATAGCGGTAGTTCAAATCATCCATCGTCTTGCGCAACAACAAGATACCCAGTCCACCTGGAGTCCGTTCCTCCAACGGTGCCTTGGTGTCCGGCTCCGGCACATATAGCGGGTTGAAGGGTTTGCCGTCATCGGAAACCGAAACCATCACGCCACGGGGGGCACGGGAGAAGCGCACCTCCAAAGCGACTCCGGAGGCGCCGGAACAGCGCACGACATTGGAAACCACCTCGTCCAAGGCGATAAGCAGTTGCGCCTTCTCCGCCTCGGAGCATTTGCAGTTCTTCTCCAGCATTTCCGTGAGATACTCCGATGTATTGGCGACAGCCTTGTCGTTGCAGGAGAAGGTTCGCATATAGCGTTCCACGGCACCGAGATACTGCACCGCAAGCACGGTCAGGTCATCCGCCTGGGGGGCATCGTCGGCAAAGAGTTTGACGCTGTTGCGAACGGTCTGTACAAGTCCGTCCGGCGTGATGCCGGCAGGATCTCCCGCCGTCGCCCCCACGAGTGTGGTGTGCAACCGCGCGTCACCATAGAGCGCGCCTGTCGAATCCATCGCCTCGGTGACACCGTCTGTATAAAGGAAAAGCATTTCCCCTGGCGCCAACGTGGTCTCGAACACCCGGTAGTTGACCTTCTCAAAGCAGGCCAGCGGACAGCCGGAACGCTCCCGGATCCATTCTGGCAACTCGTTGTTGCGCAAATGCAAAGGTGGGTTGTGACCGGCGTTTGCATAGGCAATTCGACCGGTTTCAAGGTCAAGCACGCCCACCCACGCGGTGATGAACATCTCCGCCGGGTTGCTGCGGCACAGTTCCAAATTCACCTGCTTCAAAGCCGTGGCAGGATTGAAAGTGGGTTCTGCCAACAGCGTATCCTTGATCAGCGTGCGTGCATTCATCATGTAAAGCGCACCGGTAACGCCCTTGCCGGAGACATCGGCCACCAAAAATGCCTGATGCGTATCATCCAGTGCAAAGAAGTCATAGAAGTCGCCACCGACCTCGCGTGCCGGAGTCATCGAAGCCGCCAGACGGAAATGCTCGCTCACGGGGAAGTCGCTGGGCAACACCGACATCTGGATGATTTGCCCCAACTCGAGTTCTGCCGCCTGCTGTTTGGCCTGCTCGGCATAGAAAGCCTGAAGGCGCGCAGTATCCGCATCGATACGCCACAGCAGAAGGACAAAGAGCGTCATGACGAAAGCGAGTACCACCGCCATCACCAGCGTATAGAGTGTCCGCGTGGTGTAGTATTCGGCCGGTGGCAACGCGG
This sequence comes from Victivallales bacterium, assembly GCA_017525435.1. Classification (GTDB taxonomy): domain Bacteria; phylum Verrucomicrobiota; class Lentisphaeria; order Oligosphaerales; family Oligosphaeraceae; genus RGIG1601. The sequence goes on along the minus strand of JAFXSU010000237.1, from coordinate 1,575 downwards.
CGATGATGCGGTGCCCGCAGAAGATGGTGGCGCGACAGTCGCAGAAGTCACCGAAGAGCCGGTGCCGGAAGGTGGTTTTGCCGTCCTCCTTGACCCAGGGCGCGGACGGGTCGTAGCCGGTCTCGGCGAGGAACTTCGCCTCGTCGCGATGGCGCGCGGGGTTGGAGATGAGATGCCCGTCCTCGATGTCGGCGCAGAGGAAAAAGCCGTGTTCCCCCAGAAGCCAGCCATCGAAGATGAAGCCCATGATGGCCGGGAACATACGGATCAGCCGGCTCTCGTCAACGCCCACCTGCACAAAGCCTTCGCCGTCCGGGAAGGGGACGCCGACGTACTTGCGGCGGACGTCCGGATTGTGCGCGCCGGCACGGAAGGGCTGCGAGAGCGCCGGGCGCTTGCCCTCGATCAGAACCATGAACTTGGCGCTCTCGGACTTGTCGGTGAAGTCCACGCCCACTAGCGTCTGGTCGTTGGAGGCCAGATTGCGACCTGTGCGGTCCACGACATTGATCTCATCGACGTCGTGCTGAACCGCCAGACGGCTCATGTACGCCTGGTCAAACGCGGAAGGACGCCCCAGCTCCTCCACGATGGACTTCGCCACGTGCATCAGCATCGTGTCGATGGAGCCGTTGAGCGTGGAGTCCAGGTCGAGAAGCGCGTAGTCCAGCATCGACTCGGTCTGGCGTTTCGCACGCTGAGTGGCAACATCCCAAGTGGCGCACAGCATCGCCACATACAGAATCCCGGCGGCTATCGCAATGAACCAGCGTCGCTTCATTTTTGCAAAAATAAAAACTAAGTTATTTATTATTAACCAGTTATATGGCTATTCAATTGTCAGGAAGTCCGCAAAGCCAGTGATGTCGAAGACCTCCTTCACTGTTGCGTTCACATTGCGGAGCTTCATCGATCCCTGGCTGTTCATCCGCTTCTGCGTGGAGAGCAGCACGCGCAGTCCGGCGGAAGAGAGGTAGTCCAACTTGGTGAAGTCAAAGACCAGCTCCGTCACGCCAGCCAGCTCAGTAGCCAGCATGGTCTCCAGCTGTGGCGATGTAGTGGTGTCTAGCCGCCCTTCGAGGGCGATGGTGAGGGTGGTGCCCTCCAGATTTTTGACGATGTTCATTGAAAATGTCCTGTGAAGTGAAAAACAGTATGAAAAGTTCGTTTAATATAAATCGAAATTAATGATTTTCCTCTCACGATGAAAACAAGTCCAGTTCTGCCGCTATTAATCTCGACATGGAAAATTAGCTGTCATGCCCCAGCGATGCGGCAAAACGAAAGCCACAAGGCAAAAATCATAGGAAAACTAAGATTCCGTTTCCTTTCCCCGCAAGGGACTTGCAACTGTTGAAAACCGCATTACATTACCATCGTAGGGGGTGGGGGCTTGCCTCCCAATATGGACGCGCGGGCGCGCAAAGCTGTTTATACATGGTTTGATTCTCATTGATTTCACTGGGGTTCAGGTAATTCTTGCCGATCTAGCAAGGCTAGCTTATCTAGCCAACCAAGCAAATCTAGCAAATCTAGCAGAACTAGCAAATCTAGCAGAACTAGCAAATCTAGCAG
>JAFXSU010000236.1 GCA_017525435.1 Victivallales bacterium | reverse complement strand
ACCGTCCCAAACGTCCCAAACGTCCCAAACGTCCCAAACGTCCCAAACGTCCCAAACGTCCCCAACGTCCCAAACGTCCCAAACGTCCCAAACGTCCCAAACGTCCCAAACGTCCCATTACTAATTGCCAATTGTTTGCAGCTCCACAACAGGCTTTCCCGACAAAGGCAAGTCGATGTATGCAAAGTGACCGCCCATGCCAAAGGGGCCGGGATTCACCAGCACGGATCCGTTTTCCTCGAAGACGCCGATGGCCTCGTGAATGTGACCACTCAGGTGCAATCGCGGCTTCAGCATCTCCGCAAGACGGCGAACAGCCTGACTGCCGACATGCATCCCATTTGGAATGACATCCGCGCCGAAGCCGTATGGCGGTGCGTGAGTGACCAGGATATCGACATGCCCCCACGACAACGAATCCAGACTCTGCCAACGCTGTTCGTCATCCCACTCGTACGGCGTTGGCCGGGGACAGAGGTTGGAGCCGCTGATGCCCAGCAAATTCACGCCATTGCACTGAATCATTTGTTGTGCAAGGAGATGACCACTATCCTTTAGAATCTGATCGGACGGCAAACTGGGATCCAGGTTTCCTGCGACGCCTCGAAAATTGGGGAAATAGCCCTCGACCTTCGTCACCGCCGCCTGGAATTCCTCCAAAGTGCCAAAGGTGGTGAAATCGCCGCCCACCAGCACTAAATCCGCTTTCGGCAACAGTGCCAACGCATCGAAATGACCATGAAGATCTGTGATAAAGAGTATCTTCATTCTTCCTTAGACTCTTGAGGTGTTTTAGACTCGGCAGGAGTTTTCCCCGCAACGGGTTCTGTATCCACCGATGAAGAAAAATCCAACTTCACCGGAAAGGGCAGACCCTGTACCCGAAGACTCTGACGCAAAAAAACATTGAACGCCGTCGAGAGGTTCATCCCCAGATTTGCAAAAAGCGTCTCTGCATCACGCTTCAAATCCAAGTCCATGCGGATGCTGATATTGGTCGATTTGGGTTTGTCATTCATCACTCAATTCCTCCATTTGGAAATTACTATTAATATACAATGTCTGACAAATTTCGTGCAATTTCTGTTATTTTTTCATTTTTTTCTTGAAAATCATTGAAAATTCTACAATCTGTCTTATAGTAAATGAAATTTTCCACCTCACCATGAAAATAAGGAGACACAAAGATGTTTGAACTGTTGGAAGAAGGCTTCAACCTGGGTTTGGGCGTGGCCAGCGTGACCGTCGGCAAAATCGAAGGCATGGTCAAGGAGACTCTGGACAAAGTCGGAGTGAAAGAAGGCGAGGATGCCAAGAGCCTCAAAGATCGTCTGGTCAATGAGGGCATTTCCGCCCGAGAGAAAATCAACGATTCTCTCAAGAAGCATCTTGAGAAGCTGGAGCCGCTCAATTCCGCCACCACCGCAAAACTTGACCTCATCCTCGCCAAGCTGGAAAAGATCGAGGCTGAAATCGCCAAGCAGAAGTAACCTCATACCCTGCGACTTTCTCTGCCCGTTCCTGCGATTCTCGCCGGAGCGGGTATATTGTTTTATGCCTTGTCCTCCATGACGGCACTTAATTGGGTTTAGCAATTAGCAATTAGCAATTGCTATAATCCCCCGCAAGGGCTCTAGCCAAGCTGTTTTTGCATAGCAAGGACCACGGGGGCAGCAGTTTCCGTAGAATTGTAGAAGTGCAATCAAGTGTTTTCTTGGAGAACAAAGCTTTGTCGTAAGGCCTTTGCTTTGTGCCAGTTTTCAGCCCCGTATGCGGGCAGCTCATAGCCCATGAAAGATTTCAACTCCGAACGAGAGCGCGACTTCTTCGAACTTTTCCACGAGTACTTCGACCTGGAAAAGGATGTTGGCAAACAACACGATGCCCAGAATTATTCTCTGGATCGGATGTACCCTCTTGCCGCATTGGCGGGAAACCCTGAACGCCAACTGAAAATCATCCATGTCGCCGGAACCAAAGGCAAGGGTTCGACCTGCTTCTACCTCACCGCACTGCTCAATGCGGCTGGGCACTCCTGCGGTGTCTTCACCAGCCCGCATCTGCTCACCGTGCGCGAGCGTTTTCAGGTCAACAACCAACTGCTCTCCTACGATGCCCTGGAGGCAGCCGCCATTCCGCTGTGCCAACGCATCAAAGCCGCCGGCCTGCATCCCTCTCTTTTCGAGATTTTCACCATTCTGGCACTCCAGCTCTTCGCCCAGGCTGGTCTGGAATACGCCGTGTTGGAAACTGGCATCGGCGGTCTGCTTGACGCCACAAACTATGTCAATAATAAGCTTATAACCATTATAACTCCATTGAGTTATGACCATACTGCATTATTGGGGAACACCATTGAGGAAATCGCCCTCCAAAAGGCCGGCATCCTACGGGAGGGCATCCCGCTGGTTCTGGCCAACCAACCCTATCCTGCTGCCGAGACCACCGTGCTGGCAACTGCGCACGACAAAAATGTCCCTGTATATCGCACGGATAATCATGTGGATATAGCATCTTTTCTTCCTCCGGGCACCGCTCCATTCCTCGTCGAGAATTTCTGTGTGGCTTACCGTGCTGTGGAACTTCTGAACCTCTGTCCAGCCCCCGCGCATTTCCAGCCCCCCACGCTTCGAGCACGCTTTGAAGTCCTTCGCGATGAGCCACCTGTCATTCTGGATGCCGCACACAACGCCGACAGCATCCACCAGCTCACCCGTGCCATTGGCGAATGCTATCCAGGTCGACATTTCGTCTGTGTCCTGGGATGTGTTCCTGGCAAAGACATCTGCGGAATAGTCAAGGGACTCCAAGGCCTGGACGCCGAATTCATCCTCACTAACCCTGACACCCCCCGTGGCTCCGCCCTCCCGCAACTTCTCGAAGAGTTCCAAAAAAATAGCTTTAAAATCTTTAAAATAAAAGAAAATATCACTTCATTAAGCGACCTTCCATCCAACCAGCCATTGCTCTTCACCGGCTCTTTCTTCACCGCCCTTATCGGTGCCAAACTATTCGGCTGACGTCCGTCAGTTCTCCCACAACGACGGACGCATTTGGGCAAGAGGATTATATTATCTATTATTCCTTTTGTCCCCGGTTTAAAACCCAGGAGTTCGCTATGCAAGCAGCCTTCATGGCCCAGCGTTTCCAAGTTGCAGGTCGCCTTGTCACCGTCGATGCGATTGGTGGCGGCAATGTCAACGAGACCTACCAGGCCATTTTCCGCACGGTGTACAGCGAGGAGCGTTTTTTTCTTCAGCGTATCAGCCCAAACGTCTTCAAGGAGCCGGAACAGGTCATGGAAAACATGCTATATGTGACCTCTTTCGTGCACCAGCGGCTGGAGGAGGAGGCTCCCTTCTCCGACCGAATCTGGCAGCTTCCGCGAATTATCCCTGCCAAAGACGGAAAGTACTTCACCATCGACGGCGATGGTTTCTATTGGCGCGCCATTACCGCCATCGCCTCCGCCAGTTCCTACAACTCTATCCAAAGTCCAGAACACGCTTATGAAATCGGCGCAGTGCTGGGCCATTTTCATCGCATCTTCTCGGAACTGGACGTCACACGCCTCTACGATACCCTCCCCGGCTTCCACATCACCCCGCAGTATCTCGCTCAACTCGACCAGGTTCTCCAAACCACCGAAGCCAAAGACCGCCTCGACAGTTCCGCCGTCGCCGGCAATGTCCTCAAGTTCATCGATCGTCACCGCGACGTCATCTCCACCCTGGAGGATGCCAAGGCACGCGGCGAACTCCTCCTGCGTCCCATCCACGGCGACCCCAAGACCGCCAATATCATGATTGACGACGCAACCGGCAAAGGCACCTGCATCATCGATCTGGACACCGTCAAGCCCGGCCTCATCCACTACGACCTGGGCGACTGCCTGCGCTCCTGCTGCAACCCCGCCGGAGAAGACACCACCGATCTCAATAGTGTCTTCTTCAACAGCGACTTATGTGAGGCCGTCCTGTTGGGATACAAGGAACATTCACGCAATTTCCTCACCGACGCCGACAAGGAATACCTCTACGACGCCATCCGACTCATCACCCTTGAGCTGGCCATCCGCTTCTTCACCGACTACCTCGCTGGCGACACCTACTTCAAGATCCACCACTCCGGCCAAAACCTCGAGCGCGCCCGCGTCCAGGTCAAGCTCTGTCAGTCCATCGAAGCCCGACGTCCCCAGATCAAGCGCCTTGCTGACGCCTTGTAACTGACGAGAACGTCAGGCACAGAACTTTTCTACCTCTAACCTCCAACCTCTAACCTCTAGCCTTATTCAAAAATGGATCCAGTCAAAATCGGCATCATCGGCATCGGCAACATGGGTTCTCAGCACGCCAAGTGGCTCAAAGATGTTCCAGGCGCACAGCTCACCGCCGTCTGCGACATCAACCCCGATGCCTTTCAACGCCTGGGCGATGACTTGCGCTCAAAGGTGCAGTGCTTCAGCACCCCGGAGGAATTCTATGCAAAGTCTGGTTGCGAATTGGTGCAGATCTGCGTGCCGCACTATGCGCATCCCGACCTGGCCATCGCCGCGATGAAGGCGGGGATGCATTTCATTTTGGAAAAACCCATTTGCGTTCACAAGGCCGAGGCCGAGCGGCTGCTTGCCGAGTGTGCGAAATACCCCAACCTCGTCAAGAGCGCGATGTTCAACCAGCGCACCCGCGACGCGCATGTCAAGATCAAGGAGTTGCTCGACTCCGGTGAATTGGGCGAAATTCGCCGCATAAACTGGATCATTACCGATTGGTTCCGCACCCAGCAGTACTACGACTCCGGCGATTGGCGTGCCTCCTGGCGTGGTGAAGGCGGAGGGGTTCTCACCAACCAGTGCCCCCATCAGCTCGACCTCTTGCAATGGTTCTTCGGCATGCCAAAACTTGTCGATGCACACATCTTCTTGGGCAAATACCATGACATCGAGGTCGAAGACGAAGTCAACGCCTATCTCGAATACCCCAATGGCGCCACTGGCAACTTCATCACCACCACAGGCGAAGCCTCCGGTGCAAACCGTTTCGAGGCTGTCGGCGAACATGGACGACTCGTCTTCGAGAATGGCACGCTGACCTTCTACCGTCACCCGCAGACCACCACCGACTTCATCAAAACCGCCAAAGTCGGATTCGGCAACCCCTACACCTGGACATGCGAACTGCCCTACGCGCCTGACAACGCTGGACTCTGCCAGCACATGCGCATCGTGCAGAATGTCATTGATGTCATCCGCAATGGCGCAAAGTTGATTGCCCCCGTCGAGGAAGGCATCCGCGGCCTGGAACTCGCCAATGCGATGATGCTCTCCGGCTTCCTCAAGAAGCCAGTTGAACTGCCCATCGACTCCAAGGTCTACGCTGAACAGCTTGAGAAACTCATCGCGACCTCGCGCTACACCAAGAAGCCCGTCTCCGTGAATGGAAACGCCGTCGGCTTCGGCAATTCATTCTAATCCAATATATTATTGCCCCCGCCCCAGGCACAGCCGCAGGGGACGGGGGCGGCAACCACCATAGAATTGTTGGCCATTCCCTATCGGATACGGCCAAGTACCAGCTGTACCGGTGACGGCGGAGTCACATTGGAGGGCAGCGTGGCGATTTCTTCACGGGCGGCGAAGATGCGGCGGACGCTCTCGGCATAATCCAGCCCCGCCAATTCGCTGACCAGCCGGGCACTGCGGTCAATCAGTTTCTTGTTGGTGGCCGCCACCCAGCTCATCCAGTTGCCTCTTACACGCCCCATCAGCACCATCGTGCCCGTGGAAATCGTATTCATCGCCAGCTTCACCGCCAAATGGTCCAGCAACTCCAATGGCGTATGGGCCAGCCTGGGAACGCCCCAATGCGTCAAATCAGCGGACACATGTTTGCAGAAACCCGATGTCAGTTTGTTGTGCGCCATGACGAGTTCCCCTGAGGGTTCCCCAAGCGTCAGAAGCACCGCCGTATCTTCCGGCGAAACACAGCGTTCGGCAACCTCCTCATTGCCGATGCGAATCTTCAACATCTCGGCAACGTCAATCTGCGGCGGCTGCGCGACCAACGCCGCCGGCGCCCCCATCGCGCGGAGATCCATTGAATTCCATGCCAGGCACCGTAGTGGACGATGCAGCGTATGTCGCCACGTTTCCACCGTGGAAAACCGGGGATTTTTGACAAATGCCCAGGGGCGTGGCGACTCCGTGTCTCCGCTCTTGCGAAATGGCGGCAGCATGAAGGTCGGTGTGCGCTCGGTGGTGTCGGTAAAGATATCCAGCAGGAACCGGTCCGCAAAGTAGGTCACCGTGCCGCCACGCCGATAAACCGACGCTTCCAGCGACAAGTAATCCGCCAGCGCCTGCACGCAGGACGGCTCCTCCAGCGCGGAAAGCAGTTGCTCAAAGCCAACGCTCCAATCCTGCGCCTTGCGACCCATCAGAGCGCATGCCGTCTCTTCCAGCGCCGCGCCCGCAACAAGCATCTCGGAGGTGGTTGCCTGCATACGTGTCGAACCCGCCAGCGCCATCGGTCCGCATGACAAATCCAGCACCGTCACCCGCGAATCCTCAATCGCCTCGCGAGAACGCTCGATATGCGCGGCCAGAATATCGGCCGGATTATTGAAGAGCAAAAAGACCACGCACCTGCGCCGCAACGCCTCCTGAACTGTACCCAGTACCGAACTGGTCTCTCCGCCCTCCGTAATGGCAACCAGCATGTCGCCCTCGGCCATCCCAAGTTCTTGTACCTGACGTACACCGAATGTGGCATAGTCCTCAAAGAATTCCACCGAACGAATCAGCGCGAAGTCCCCGCCAGTCATAATTGACGCCACGGCGGATTGATATTCAACATCCACTGCGTCACGCCACATTCCCTCCAACAGAATCGCCAGACGCCCTGTCGCGCCACAGCCTGAAAAAACCACCCGGTGCCCTGCCTTGACGGTCTCCAGCATCCCCTTCGACAACTTGCGGTATTCCAGACTGGTAAAGACACGACGAGCCATTGCAAGTACCTCGCGGTCCACCCGCTGGAGACATTTCACCCCTTCACACGGCGAGTTGTGGAAGCAGACCTCTAAATCGCGCGTCAAAGGATTCGACTGCTCCGTCGGCAGAAAACCTAAGTGGAACTGCGTCTCGTTTCGGATGAAGTCTTCGGCAGCTCGGTCGGATTGGGCACTCATTCTTTAAGGGAATTGCGTGTGGGTGACAGCGGCTTCACAGGAAAATGTTTATTCCTGCGCAGTCCCTCGGAAACAAACCACGCAGGAATCAAATTACTAATTACATAATTATTAGAATTCTAGTAAATAAATAGCATTTCTCTGTATTTTGGCAAAGGCCATTGCGCATCATCCGTAAGACATTCGAGTGTATCGACGACCACACGGAGTTTTGCCAGTGCCTCGACGATTGCGGACATCTCGCTTGCCTCGACTGCCTGTGCCAGCACCTCAATGCCTTCGTCCAGCTGAGAATAATACTCCCCAAGCCGATTGACATTTTTGATCAGGGCGGGAACGCCCGCTTTCATTCCGATTGCCTTGGCAGTCTTGACCGTCTTTGCCAAAGCGAGCAACTGCGCGGAAACCACTGGCTCGATGCTTTCGCGTGCAATTTTCAAGGCGACTTTGCCTTCAATGAGAATCTTACGCTCGTACTCGTCTTTGAAGACCTCGTAGCGTGAATCTAGCTCCTTTCCAATGAAGACGCCGTACCTGGCGAAGAGCGCCTGATTTTTCTTGTCCTTGAGCGGCTTGAGGGCATCCAGCGTAGTGCGCAGATTGGGCAGCCCTCGCCTAGCGGCTTCCTTCTGCCATTCCGCAGTATAGCCGTCGCCGTTGAAGATGATGCGGCGATTGGCGGAGATGACCTCCTTGAGCAATGCCTGCAGGCCGGAATTGAACTTCGCCTTCGGGAGTTTCTCCAATCTCTCGGAGAGGTAATCCAGACTCTCTGCCACAATGGTATTCAGCACGACATTCACATCCGAGCAGGACTGGCTGGAGCCAACGGAACGGAACTCGAACTTGTTGCCAGTAAAAGCAAATGGACTAGTACGATTGCGGTCCGTGGCGTCCCGCGGAAGCGTTGGCAGAGCATCCACGCCCACCACCATCTGCCGGGCTTGCGTATCCTTCTTGGACTTGCCATCCATCAGCGCATCAATGACATCGGTAAGTTGCTCCCCCAGGAAGATGGAGAGAATGGCGGGCGGTGCCTCGTTGGCGCCGAGGCGATGGTCGTTGCCCGCAGAGGCCGTGGCGCTTCGCAACAGGTCGGCATGGAGGTTCACCGCACGAATCACGGCGGTCAACATGGTCAGGAAGACTGCGTTCTCCTGCGGAGTGTCGCCCGGATCCAGCAGGTTCTTTCCACCATAAGTGACCGACCAGTTGTTATGCTTGCCGGATCCGTTAATGCCGGCGTAGGGCTTTTCGTGCAGAAGGCAGACTAGCCCGTGATGTTCGGCGACCTCACGCAAAATCTGCATGGTCAACATATTATGGTCGATGGCGAGATTCAATTCCTCGAAGATGGGCGCCAGCTCAAACTGCGAGGGAGCGACCTCGTTGTGGCGAGTCTTTGCGGGAATGCCAAGACGCCACAATTCGTCCTCGACTTCGTTCATAAACGCCAAAATGCGTGGCTTGATCGCACCAAAGTAGTGGTCTTCCAACTGCTGGTGCTTCGCAGGAGCCGCCCCGAAGAGCGTGCGGCCAGTCTGAACCAGGTCCGGACGTTGATAATAGAACTCCTTGTCCACCAAGAAGTATTCCTGCTCCGGTCCCATCGTGACCCGCGTATGCTTCGGCGATTGCCCAAAACACGCCATGAGCCGCGACACCGACTTGCCCAATGCCTGGATGGACCGCAGGACCGGCGTCTTGCGGTCCAGCACTTCGCCAGTATAGGAACAGAAGGCAGTGGGAATGCACAGTGTCGCACCATTCGCATGACGCTTGATGAAGGCGGGGCTGGTAGGATCCCATGCGGTATAACCGCGCGCCTCGAAAGTCGAGCGCAACCCGCCGGACGGGAAGCTTGAGGCATCCGGTTCGCCGACAATCAGGCTCATGCCGGAAAGCTCCATCATCGGATTTCCAGCCTTGTCATACTCCAGGAAGGCATCGTGCTTCTCGGCGGTACCGCCGGTCAGCGGCTGGAACCAGTGCGTGAAATGCGTCGCCCCACGGCTCATCGCCCATTCTTTCATCGCATGCGCCACGGCAGGAGCAATGCTCGCCTCGAAAGGACGCTCCCCCCGCATTGTCGAGAGGAGCTTCTCCGCCATCGGCTTAGAGAGATACTTGTGGATGACTTTGTCGTTGAAGACATCCTCGCCGTAGAAGTCGATATCCGCCGGCGCAGCCGTCAATGGCGCCGCATCGCGGATTTCGGCAATCGACTGGATTGCATTCATTCTGCTAAATTTGCTCATGGAAAGAATCCTGCTTAAAGGGAAATGTTGTCATTTCCCTTAATATAATCGTCGGTAGATACTTCACGATGGTCCCCGTGGGGAATTATATACTTGACTTCGGTCTGCACCGATTCGGGCACCGCAGTTCCGGCTGACGGAGCCGATGGCACAGAACATCTCTTGCATCAGGCATTTTGGACGACAAGGCACCTCTCACCTTCTGGCGGGACCTGAGTCCTGAGTCCTGAACTTTTATCTGAATCCGTGGATTCAGGTTTTACCTTTAAACTTTAAACCTTAAACACCTCTCACCTCTCACCTTTACACAAAAGGGACCGGTGCAGTGGCATTGATGCCCAGTCGCGGAAGCGCCAGTGCCTCGGCATGGAGTGCCTGCGTGGGAAGAATCAGCCGCGCCCAGTCCGAAGGTTCCAAGGTGGAAGTCGCAAACTTCAGGAAAATCCGGTCGTCCACGCCATAGAGCTTGTCACCGACAACGGGATACCCCAGACTACAGAGCGTCGCCCGAATCTGGTGCGTGCGCCCAGTGCGCAACGTGGCCTCCAGAAGCGAGAACTCGCCGTGCTTGTCCGGCACGAACCTGCGGGAGTCTTCGCCGGAATGGGGCGGACGGTAGAAGCCACGCCGTCGGAAGTCCGTCTGGGCAGTGACTGCCTCTTCGTCCTCTGGCAGTTCAATGACATCGGAGTCCCAGCCATTGCAGATTGGCAGGAAACGCTTCTTCTTGGAGACAGGCGAGTTGGGATCCTTCATCAGCCAGCCATTCGCGGTCAGGTTCTCGGGGAAACGACCATGCACCAAAACTGCATAGCGCTTATGCGACTCCACGCCCAAGGAATGCAGTAGCTTGGCGGCAGTGGCGGCAAAGCGCGCGGTCTTTCCCACCAGCACGATTCCGGAGGTCTCACGGTCCAGGCGATTCACAAAATGGATATCCGTAATACCATGCGCCTGCCGCAACCACGCCCAGAGCGTGTGGTTGAAAAAGCGTCCGGCAGGATGACATGGCAGATTGCCGGGTTTGTTGATCAGGATATATTCAGCAGTCTCCTCCAGCACATCAATCTCCCAGGAGACCTCCTGTTCGTAGAGCCCCGCCGCATCGAAGAACACAACATCCCCGCCGGCAAGACATTCGGCACCTTGCACCACCACGCCATTCACGCGTAGTTTTCCAAGCGAAAGCTGTTCCTCCCACTGGGAACGGTTCAGGTAGTTATAGCGTTCCGCGAGATAGTCCAGCAGCACCGTACCCGTATCGATGGGTGGCACCACCACCTCGACATGGCGATCCAATGGGACAAATGGCAGTTTCAATGGCAAAGGCAAGGGAATTATATCGTTAAAAAACGCTATGAATTCCAAAAGAAATGGACACGAATGAAAGAAACAATGACACGCTGCCATAATGTAATACGCCATTTTTCCCAAGTTTGCGCCGTGCCATTTGTCTCTTGCATATTATCTTATTAATATGAACCGTCATCGTATCGCAATCTATTTGCTGACATTCGTCATACTATGCCCCATACCAGCGCTTTTCGCCGACCAGACCGCACGGGAGGCGGCCGCCAGGCAGGGTATTGCGGTTCCGCTGGTGGAGCACACCGAAGGCATGGCTCAAGATATGGCGATCTTACGCGAACGTCTGCGCAACCTTTGGCTGAATCCAATCAACGATATCGATGGAATTCTACAGGAATGGCAGGAGGACGGCACCTTCCGCAGTGTTGACTACCAGAACGCCAATCGCAGCCAATGGCTGACGATCCGACACCTTGATTTCACACTTCAGCTCGCACGTGCCTGGGCAAACCCCAAATCGCCACATTTCCACGACAAGCGCACCGCGCACTGCCTCGCCACCGCCTTCGCCTGGTGGATGAAGCACAAACCGCATAACCCCAACTGGTGGTGGAACGAAATCGGACTGCCGACGCGCCTTCTTAAAATTCTCCTCCTCGTTCCGGAACTCATTTCCGCCAACGAACTCCAGACCGCACTGGAACTCTGCCGGAAGATCTCCTTGCGAAACTATACGGGACAGAATCTGGTGGACGGTGCCCTCCTCGTCCTGCAACGTGGTCTTGTCGAAGATGACGCGTCAGTGGTAACCGCCGGCATCCGCACCATCCAGTCCGAAATTCGCCTCTCCCCGCCCGTCGGCACCCTCGGAGCACTGGAGGGCATCCGCGCGGATGGTTGCTATCATCAGCACGGTCCTCAGATCCAGTTCGGCGGCTACGGCCTGGGATTTCTGAACAACATCGCCAACTTGACGGAACTTTGGAAAGACACTGGCTGGACGCTCAACGAAGAACAATGGGGGATTCTCCGCCATCTCATCTTTGACGGCTACCAGTGGGTGCTCTGGAACGGCCGAATGGATTTGCTCGTGGGTGGACGGCACATGCGCGGGGACACCGGAAATGCCAAGGGCCTTTCCGTCTTGGCTGCGCTACGCAAATATCGCGCTCTCGACCCACTGGGCGCAGAGCACTACAACCAGGTAATCCAACGCAATACGCCTGGACACCCCAACGACCTCGTCGGCAACCGGTGGTTCTGGAAATCCGACCTGATGGTTCACCGACGCCCCAAATGGATGGCGGTGATGCGAGCATGCTCCACACGCGTTCATCCCATGGAAGACAATATCAATCAAGATTGCGCATTGGGACGCTATTTCGCGGACGGGACGTGCCTTATCTACCGCCACGGCGAAGAATACGTCGAAATGCCAGCCGTGTGGGATTGGACGCGACTCCCCGGAACCACTCTCCCCGCCACCCCTGTCTCCGCCACCAAAAAACAGCGCTTTACACTCAGTGCCAATGGCTTCCGCATGCGAGGAATGACCTCGTTCGTCGGTGGCGTCACAGATGGACAGCATGGTTGCGCAATCTACACCCAAAACCTGGACAATGTTGCCGCAAAAAAGGCGTATTTCTTTGACGACAATGCCATTTATGAACTCGGCGTTGACATCTGTTCAACCTCCCCCTGCCCCGTTGCCACCACTATCAACTCCTGCCGCCTCAACGGTGAGATCCGGCAAGGCGATGGATGGGTCTGGCACGACGGCATGGGCTATGTCGGCGCAGGACTCGCGGTCACCTCAGGCGACCGCACGGGCGACGAGCGAATCCTCTTTGGCGGACTCTCTGAGCCAACCCTGAAGACCCTCCCGGTTTTCCACCTCCAAATCGACCATGGTCTCCTAACGCAAAACGCCATGTACAGCGTGGCCATCCTCCCCGATGCCACCGCCGAAGAGACCGCCGCCTTCCGGTTCACGGCAGTCGTTGCCAATACCCCGGAGCTTCAGGCGGCACGGTTCGCGGACGGCACGGTCGCGGCAATCTTCCACGCACCCGGGACTCTCGATGGTTTCACCACGGACTCTCCGGGCATCTTCCTGCTTCACGAGAACATGGTCTTCGTTGCTGACCCCACTCAGCAACTCAAAACCATGACCGTCACCTATCGCGATGTTGTCCGATGCATCGACCTGCCCGACGACGACCTTGCCGGAACCACTACCGTTCTTGTCTTCTGACCTATGTTCCGCACCACTTCTTCCAAGATTCTTGTTTTGACCTTGCTGGCGTGCGCATGGTTCTACTCGCCGGGACTCTGGAACCAGACTGCACGCTATGACTCCATCCGGGCTCTCGCCGAACAAGGCACCTTCTGCATCGATGACTATCTTCCTGACCCGGAACACAATATCAACACGGGCGACTGGTCGCACGCGAAAGGGCACTACTACTCCAACAAGGCGCCTGGCACGATGTTTCTCGGCGCACTGGTCTATGCGCCGCTCTATTGGGCAGAGCGCGTGATCCTCCGCCACGCCCCCAGTCCGCGCCTCCAGGCAGTGAACTTCTGGTGGGTGAACTTCTGGTGCAGTGCCGTCCCGACGGCGGTGCTTGCGATGATTTTCTACTTGCTTCTGAAAAAATGCGGGGTGTCCCCGAACCGCTCGCTCTTCTGGTCGCTAGCACTGGTGTTCGCCACGCCGCTTTGGCCTTACGCAGGCGCGATGTGGGGGCATAACCTGGCCGCACTCTTTTTGGCACTGGCGTTCTTTTACTTGGCGCGCGCAAATAGGGTACAGGGTACAGGGTACAGGGTACAGGGTGAACCATCCACCCCTGTAGGGGATTTCCCCCTGTGCACCGAGCCCGACATGCCCCTTGAGACCGCCCCCGCCCCCGAACCTGCAACCCCTAACCCCGCCACGCAAACCGAAAAGCCTGTACCTTGTACTCGATGTTCCAGGCGATGGTGGAGCTCGGAAATGCCCGCCACGCAAACCGAAGAGCCTGTACCTTGTACCCTGTACCTTGTACCCTTCTTCGTGGGTTTGTTCGCAGGGCTGGCAGTGGTCACGGACTACCTTGCCATCGCGGCAATCCCCTGCTTCGCGCTCTATTTCCTCCTCCAAAAACGCTGGAAGGAGTTCCTGCATTTCACCCTGGGGGGCATTCTCCCGCTGTTTCTCTATTGCTTCTACCACTGGAAATGCTTTGGAAATCCCTTCCTTCCAGCGACTTTCTTCAATAACCCAGGTTTTCTGGACGCGGAGGCCGCCGGAGGCATCGTCGCCGGCTTCAACACCAATGTACTGGTACGTCTGCTGATTGGAATGCCGCACGGCCTCCTCTGGTGCGCTCCGCTCTGCATTTTCGCCCTTCCCGGCTGTCGGGAACTCTGGCGGCGTGGTGGCGAACACCGTGCGCTGGCGCTTCTTGCAGGAGGCTGGTTCCTGATCAGCCTCGCGCTCAACGCCTCCTTCAACGGCTGGCACGGTGGCAGCGGAATCGGTCCACGATACCTTCTGATTGCCTTCCCCGCCTGGGCGTTCCTCGCCGCCTCTGCGCCAATGCGCAAACGATGGCAACGCTGGACCGCCGTGGCACTGTGGCTCCTCTCCGCTGCCAACATGCTCGTGGTCGCCAGCCTCTCGCCGCTAGCCTCCGAAATTCTCTTCAATCCCTACGCCACCTACTGGACATGGTTCCTGCATGGCTTCCGAAGTCTGCCCGCCTTCGCGCAAACCGTCCGACCCGTTTCACTAGGCACTCTCTTGGGCTTCCAGCCGTGGTCGGATGTGATAATAATATTGGGAGTGGGATTCTTCGCCGCCCGCGGCAAGGTGCTGAACATCCTACGCCTCGCCTTCGCTCAAATTCGCTCAAATTCGCTTAAATTCGTGCAACAACACTGGCCAATTCTGCTGGCATTGGTGCTGCTCTTCGCCCTGCCATCGTACCTCGGACTGATGGGTGACGAGGCGTTGTTGCAGGCACACGCCTTCGAGTCGAACCGGATGCTCACATGGGCAAAGACCGGCCTGGTCGGTTCAGTGGGGCAGGCCTATGGCCCCATCGCCATCTGGTTCTACCAGCTTCTCCAGATGGTCACGCCGAATCCTATATATATTGTAGTACTGAAAACCCTCATCGTGGGGCTCTCCTCCCTGGCGATGCTTCGCTGTCTCGCCCGGCGGATGGTTATCCACGAACGGCTGCCCATGCTGCTCTTCCTGCTTGCGCCATACTGCTGGCACTGGACACGATGCCTCTGGGACAACGTCTTCCAGCTGCCACTCGAACTGGCTTCCATCACTGCGCTGATGGCATATCTTGACGACGAGTGCCCCGCCCGCCGACGGACGCTCCTGCTGGGTTCCTCGGTCCTCTGCGGAATCCTGGCGGTCTGGCTGCACACGATGGCCCTGCCCTTCCTCGCCACCCTGCCCGTCTTCCTGCTGGTCGCGCACCGCGACCTCCTGCGCCGTGACTGGAAGCGCATCCTCGGCGTCGCCGCCGCCGGAAGCGTGCTATTGGGGCTCATCCTGATCCCGCGGCTCATTCAGACGCGGCAGGCTTTCGCGCAGCAGGACACCTTCAACCGCACCGCAAAAGTCTCGGTGTGGCAGGGCGCCAAGAACGCCTTCAGCTTCCCGACACTGCTTACCAGCGCGACCTTCGAGGACGACCAAATGACCGCGCCAATCGCCGACTTCCCGTCACTCTGGAAACCGCTCTGGCGCACGCTTGGCTACGCTATGCTCGCCGTGACCATCTGCCTGCTGGCGGCAGGGGTGGTGACCACTTGGCAGCTACGCCGCGAACCCGATGGACAGGTCGGCGTCTTCGCCATCGTCAATATCGTGATGCAGATCCTTTTCGTTCTGGCGACGCGACTGCAATTCTTCCCGCACTACCACCAGCCCGTGCTGATCAGCACGCTTCTGCTGGCGGCGTTCGGCGCATCCACCTTGATTGACCATAAGTCTGGACGCCTCGCCTGGCGCATCTGGTGCGCTCTGGGTGCCGTCTCCATAGTTGTATTCCTAAGCCACTTGGCACTCACCGGCGGACAGGACCGCCCACCCTACGGCATGACACTCCACGAGCAATGGGGCGCCGTCCATACCATCCAACGCCATGTCCAGTCGGGCGAGCCGCTCCATATCGTCGCAAACACCTGGCAATATTCCAGCCTGCCCGTCTGCCTGGGGATTCTCTCCAATCTGGCACAGACGGACCTAGCCGGCCGCATTCCGCCGAATCAATCCAATGCCATGATGCTCCGACGGACCTGGGTGCTGGCAAACCCCGTGGAGGGCTGCGGCTTCCTGCGCATCGCCGACACCACCGACCCTACTGCCCCACAGGACATTCCCGTGGAGCAGTGATGGCTAACCGGCTAGCCCTGGTGGTACTTGATGGCCTCGGCATCTTTTTTCTCAATGCGGAACTTGCATTTCTTGAAGATGCCAGCGGTCTTCTTCAATTTTTTCGGCATCAATACATTATCAAGGCCGGTATAGGAGAATGCCTCGTCACTGACTTCCTCCACCTCTGACGGAATTACGATGGCCTTCAGTCTTTCGCAGTGCGAAAAGGCGTGTGCACCAATCGCCTTGAGTCCGCTCGGCAACTCAAGATTGGCCAAATCAAAGCAGCATTCAAACCCGCTGTCGCCAATCACCTCCAACTCCGGCGGCAGCTGGACTGCAGACAACCGTGCACATCGCGCGAAGGCACCCTGACCGATGGAACGGACGCCGACGGGAATCGTCACCTGTGTGAGCTGTGTATTGCAGTAGCAGGCGTAGTCGCCAATCCGAGTCACCTCCGCAGGGATTTGTGCATTACTGTTCAACCCCATGGCAATCAACTGGTTGTCAACAACGACGGGTTCCAGGTTGGGAAGTCCCTGGAAAGTATTCGGCGTATAGGCTGGCAGAGTCTGGAACGAGACCTTCCGCAGACTCTGGCACCCCTGGAAGACATAGTCGCCCAGCGTGAACTCGCCTTCCGGAAAGGTGACGGAGGACAAAGCCGTGCAGTTGTGGAAGGCGTTTTTGCCAACCGCCGCGCCCGCACCCTGGAAAACCACGCTCTGCAATCCACGGCACCCCATAAACGCGCTGCCGTTCAATTTGCGCAGACTCGGCGGAAACACAAGGCTGTTCAGCGAAACGCAGCCCTCGAAGGCATTCCAAGAAATCAACGACAGCCCGTCGGAAAACACTATCTCCTTGAGTCGAACGCAGTTGCAAAATGCACTATCGTCAATTCGAGTCACCGTTGCGGGAAGGACTACCTTCGTCAGATTCTGACAATCCGCAAAGGCGCGGACACCAATCTCAGTAATTCCCTCGGCAATTTCAAGCTGTTCGAAATTCGAGCCGGCATAGGCCGATTTGGAAAGGAAACTCATTTCGGGCGGGAATCCGATAATTCCATTGGACGAGACATGGGAAGAATTCACTCCAACAATCATTTTATTCATTTTAACATCCTCCAATTTAACTAGTTACACTATTACTAACCAAAAAATCATGGGCGTATTTTTTCCAACCATATAATAGCAAATCACTGCAATCTTAAACATCTAATTTGATTGTTTTGAGAAAGATAATGATACTCATGCCTAACCTGGAATTCTGAGTTGAAAATCCTGAAAATTCTAAAAAAACTCCGTTCGAGGGGTTGGTGGCGAGTGTCAACGACAGGTGCATCTGAACATTCCGATACCATGCGATTCAATGATTTCATTCTACAAATTTAGGAGAAGAACACCGCATTGTTACACTACACCAATTTGAATACATTTCTTTCACTTCACGGGAAAAAACATCGTTTGTTTGTCTGAAATTCTTTCCGCACTGCCACCAACCCGTGCTGATAAGTTCGCCGTCAGGCTAGAGCGGCTAGCCAACCTATCGCACCATGAAGCAGAGGTACTGGCCGTCGATCTCCACCCAGACGCGCTGGCCGGAATCGCCGGTGACGACGCGCTCGACAGCGCCGTCGGGCGTCTGGATGGTCACGGTTTCGCCCGAGGCGACCTCGTAGGCGTCGCTGGAGAGCTGCGTCTCGGGCGTCGTGGCGTTCTTCTCAAGCTTGTAGCTGAAAGCACCCTCTACCGGAAGGACATAGAGCATCCCGCGGCAGCGCACCGCCGTGGCGGGGCCGATGTCCTCGTTCTCGAAATTGTAGGCGCGGGCATTGCCGCCCTCGACCGCGAACCCGCCCTGCGCACCATCGTAGCCGATGAACTCCCAATGCTCCGCGTCATCATTTCGGCAGGCCGCGCTGCCGGAGCCGTCGGCCTTGGGCATCCGCTGGAACGCGCGGTCACGACCGTCGAGGAAGATGTATTCGGGGGACTCGACGTAGTCGCAGGGGAGACCGTCGGGGTCGGCGTTGGTGGAGAGATACTGCCCGTCGTCCGTCCAGGCCATGAAGGAATTGGGGCGGAGGGAGATTTCACGTCCCGCATGCGTCACCTTGAGCGGGAGTTCGGTGGAGCCGTTGGCGACCACGTGGGCGCCGCTGTCGTAGTCGATGACCAACTGCGAATTTCTGTAGGCGCCGTTTTTGATGGCCTCGGAGGTATTGAAGAGCCGCCCATCTTCCCCGCAGTAGAAGATGTCCTTGACGCTGGCCTGGGTATATTGCGTCTGGATCTGCTGGAGGAGATAGTAGTTTCGCATGGCGACATGCGGGCCGATCTCCTTCACCTGGATGCCAGGGTGCCCGAAGGCGATATTTGCGGTGAAGAAGCGGTCGATGTACTCCTCCGCCCGCTCGTCCTCCTGCCAGTTGGCGCCCGCCTGCCCGCGGAAGAACATATCGACGGAGCCCATGCCGAAATTGCACTCCAGCTCGTGGATTTTGCGCAGGTCGAAATCCACCAGCCAGGGGCGCGAGTAGATGAGGTAGGAGCGGTCCTGCGCATAGTTGCCGTCGGTCAGTCCGCTGTAGAAGCAGAAGTACGGCCCCTCGGAATAGACCGGCCCGTTCCAGGAGCGCTTCTGGATGAGCATGAGTTCGCCGTAGGCGTAGAAGGTCTGGGCGAAAGTTCCGGCGCCGGGCGTACGGAAATCGAAATCCGTGGCGTCCCAGGGGCCGATGGCGGTATGGACATCGCAGTAGGCGGTGCTGTAGTGGAACTTCTCCTGATTGACGGGCGAGAGCTTCTCGCAGAACTCCACCGCACGCAGTGCCTTGGGCTGGTAGCAGCGCCGCCAGGCATGCAGCACGATGTTGTCGGGATCGCGGGTGACCATGTCGGTGGACCAGTATTCGTTCACGGGAGCCAGGTCCGTGAAGTTGTTGTAGGGTCCGTAGAAGAAGCCGAGGGTATCCTGCATGTAGCGCGAGAAGTCGCGCTCGCCCTCGTCGCCGCCCTTGCCGGGCGCGGTCCGAGTGCGGAAGGTGAAGGACTCCTCGCCGTCCCGCCACATGGTCTCATGGTTGGTGACCAGGCAATGCCGCATGCCGTGGCGCCAATAGTAGTACCAGTGTTCCTTGTCCTTGTCGCGCCGCCATGCGCCGTACGCCCCCCAGATGACGGTGCCCGTAATGTGCTTCCACGGCGACTTGGGGTTCGCAATGTTCGGAAGGTTCTCCTCGAAGACCGGCGAGACGGTCACGAAGAAGCGCTCATAGACGTCGTTGCGACGGCCGTCGATCTTGGCGTTGTAGCGCGTGGCGCCATTGAACTGGAGCTTCGACTCGTAGGGATACTCGCCGGCCAGCGGACGGCTTGAGTTGGAGAGATACCAGTCCGTGTGGCCGCTCAGGAACAGCCGGTCGTCGCCGACTTTCACCAGCGCCACTGCCGGACGGACGTTCGGCCGGTAGGCGTAGTAGGGAATCTGCACGAGGTCCAGGCACTCGACACCCTTGACCTCGCCGTATGAGACCTCGACGAGCTGGTTGTCCGCATTGGGGGAGAGGGTATCCAGCACCAGCGTCTTGCCTTTCAGGCAGAACTGATAGGTGACTTCGTGCGCCGTGCCGTCCGCCAGCGTGTAGTTCCAGACCGCCTTCACCTTGCCGTCCTCCACAGCGCAGGAGAGCAGTTCGGCCGATGACGCGCCCTCGTCCAGGAACTTCGCGCCGCCGTCGTAGAGCGGCTGGAACGACGGTCCTCCATTCCAGGAGGCGGTGAAGTCGCTCCAGGTGCCGGTCTGTGGCGTATAGGCGACCTTCAGTTCGCCATCGGTTCCCTTATATATATAGGTATAGGAGTTTTTCACCTGCTCCAGTACGACTGATGAGCCTGCCGCCGCACTATCTGGCAGAATCGTGTCTGCGCGCGTCGGGAACGGCAGCGTGCCCTCGCCGGTATTGGCGCCGGGGTCCTGTCCAGGGAAGAGCGGGATGCCGCGCTTCGGGCGTTTGGTGAAGGTCAACGGCTTGTATTCCTCCTTGAAGAACGAGAGGCTGTCGAAGTAGAGCGTGCGGGGCTCCGTGTTTTTCGCGGGCTT
>JAFXSU010000235.1 GCA_017525435.1 Victivallales bacterium | reverse complement strand
TCCGGGAAAGCTGTCATTTCCATATTAAAGTAATGCATCTTTCATGAATAGTTCCTCTTTTTGCGAAGAAAACATGTATAAAGTAGCGGTCATTGGTTTGGGAATGGGGTCGAACTGGGCGTTGGCGGTCAAGGAACTGCCCAATACCCAGCTCGTGATGGTCTATGACAAGTATTACGAGGAGAATGCCAATATTCGCCGCGAACGAGTCACCGGACCCGACGTCACGGTGGCACGGGAGGAAGACGAAATCTATCGCTCGGACGCCGACATCGTGATCGTCGCCAGCCCCGACAACTTCCACCGCGAACAATGCGTGAAGGCGCTGCATGCCGGCAAGCACGTGATCTGCGAAAAGCCGCTGGCACTCACCCTGGAGGATTGCCGACAGATCATCGCCGCCGTCAAGGCCAGCGGCAGACAGTTCATGACCGGACAGGTCTGCCGATACGCCCCCGGCTTCCGCACCGCCAAGGCGCTCGTGGATGCGGGACGCATCGGCCGACTCGTCTATCTGGAAAGCGAATACGCCCACGACTACGAGTTCGCAAAGGGCTACCGCGAATGGCGCAAGGACCCCGCAATCCAACGACAGGGCTTCCTGGGCGGCGGCTGCCACGCGCTCGACCTGACGAGGTGGCTCGCCGGAGACCCCACCGAGGTCTTCTGCTACATGAACCACATCTTCATGCCAGACTGGCCAACCCCCGACACCGGAGTCGCCATCGCCAAATTCCCCAACGAGGTGCTCGGACGCATCTTCGTCTCCATCGGAGTGAAACGGCCATACACGATGCGCACGGTCATCTACGGCACCGAAGGGACGATCATCTGTGACAATACCAGCGACCATATCCAGATCAGCGAGAAAGCTCTGCGTGATTCGACCGGAACCATGGCCTTCACCAACATCCCTGTCGCAATTGCAAATCACAATGTTACCAGCGAGCTGAAGGACTTCGTGGCTTCGCTGGAAGCGGGAGTGCCCTGCGCTACGGATGTCTATCAGGGGACCCGGACCGTGGCTTTTGCGGAAGCGGCAATTCGTTCCGCGCAGTCTGGCCGTCCTGAAGCCGTGGACTATGATTATTGAACGAAGAAACTGGTTAGAATGTGGCTAGGCATTTGACAGAATTGGACAATTCTTGACAAGTTTCTGCGCAAAAACTTCACATCTGAACCTTTTTTCGACATCGGACTTGACGACAAAGCCGATGGCGACTTCAACCGGACCGTCGTGTTTGAAACACCGGGGCTCCAGGAGCGGCGGGGCGGCACTGCAAGACAGCAGGGCAAGCCGGTTTCTCGTGACATTGTGCGTGACAAGCAGGAAGTCGAGGACCTCGTCGGCGGGATGAATATCAATTCTTACATCAGTTCCGAGCTGGATGTCTCCTCGGACCTGGTGTCCCCGCTTGACTCGGTCGATGAGAAATACGCCCTGCTTGACGCCATCGGCAAGGGGGGCACTGCGACTATTTACGTTGCCCGCGACCGGAACTTAAAGCGACTGGTCGCCGTCAAGTCCTTGAAGCAGGACTCCAAGGACTACTCGAAGCACCTGAGCCGTTTCGTGGCCGAGGCAAAGGTGACTGCGCAGCTGGATCACCCTGGCATTATCCCGATCCACGGCCTGGCTCACGATGACAAGGATGGCGTCTATTTGGTCATGAAATTGGTCAAGGGAAAGACTCTTCGCGACTACCTGCGGAACAACACGATGAATTATCGGATGCGCGGCATCGACATGTTCGACGAGGACATGGAGCTTCGAAAGCGCCTGGAGCTGTTTCTTAGGGTCTGCGATACGATTCAATACGCCCATTACCGCAATGTGATTCACCGCGACCTCAAGCCGGAGAACATCATGATTGGGGAGTTCATGGAGGTCTTTGTGATGGACTGGGGGTTCGCAAAGGTAGTGTCACCGTCGGGAAGCACTACGGGTGCCAGAGAGACGCTTGCAGGCACGCCGAGGTATTTTTCTCCCGAAGCGCTGGGTGGCGAACGCAGTGACCCCAGGTCGGACATCTTCACGCTTGGTCTGATCCTGCAGGAGGTCGTGACGCTCCAATATGCCGTCGAGGGAAAGACCGACAAGGAGTTAATGTCGAATATTTACGCCGGAAAACTCGCTCCCATCGAGCACCTCTTCCATTGGCGAATCGACAAGTACCTCCACGCCATTATCCAGAAGGCGACCGCCTATGACCTGGAGGAGCGCTACCAGGCCGTGGGAGACCTCGCGGAAGACCTGCGACGATACATGGGCGGACTCTCCATTTCCGCTCGGCCAGAGACAGTGTGTGGGATAAGATTTGGCAGTTTTTCTTCGGACGGCGACGGTGACGGGGGCGCTTGAGGGGCTTCCAAGGGTGTTGCGGCCGAATCATGCCAGTCGCGCAGAAAAAGCCGAAGAGGGAAGCTATAGTATTATGTTGTCTTCTGACGAAGTTTTTTTGCAGGCGGCTCTGAACCTGGAAGACCGCTTTGGAAAGGCCTTTTAAATTTGGAGATTCGCAATGACAATCGCAGACCTGATTTCTTTTGGCGCCGATGTAACAGAAGGGCTGCAAAGATGCCTGAACAACGAAGGTTTCTATCTACGCATGGTGAAGATGATTCCGGGGGATCCCATTTTCCAGAAGTTGTATGACGCCATTGGATCAGGGGATCTGGCGGCCGCTTTCGAGGCTGCCCACGCGCTCAAAGGCGCCTTGGGAAATCTGGCGCTGACCCCGCTGACGATACCTGTTGTTGAACTGACGGAACTTCTTCGTGCACGTACCCAGACCGATTACACTGCGCTGGTAGCAACGATTCGCAAGGGGCGGGACGAACTCGAAGCCATCTGCGCAAAGTAATACGGCGGTTACTTGTCGTTGTCATCTTGGAATTGAACAACTGACATGAAGCGGTAGTGCCGACGGTTTAAGCCGTCGGAGGACAAATCTTCGTGTCTTTCGCTGGCGGTGGCCTTCCGAACTCGAATTCACGGATTCAGGTTATATTATATATAGGTAAAGAAAAGAAGAGGCGGAAATGTCAGGAATTGTCAAATTTTGGCCATTCGGAAAGAAAAATACGCTAATGGGCTGGAAAAATTGTCAAATTGGGTTTATATTATGTAACTTGCTGTTTTGTGTGACTGTCTTTTCTCAGCAGGATGCAGTCTCCGAACTCCGGCAGCAGTTGCTGGAGGCGCGGGTCGCCCTGGAGAGTTTCCAGGAGCGGAGCCGAGATTTGGAGAACCAGCTTGCGGAGAAGGATGCGGAGTTGGAGCACCTGCGGAGCCGCTATGCGGAACTGCTGGTCTCCACGGACCAGGCCACTGACGAGCTTGCACGGTTGGAAATCTCTGCGGCCCACTTGATTGGGCAGGCGGAGAATCCCGGCGGGAAAAATGACGGTGCGGCGGTCGAACTGCTCGATACGCTGGCGCTGGTGCAACGGCGACTTCTGGAGTTGTCCGACGCGCTTCAACGCCACGAGAAGAGCATTACCGCAGTGCTGGATGCCTGCCAGCCGTCCCAGCCGTTACGTCAGACTGTCGAGGCCGGGTTGGGCGAGCTGACTGAGAAGATGTCCGCCGTTCTCCAGCCTGTGACGCTGGCCACGACGCCCCATCAGGTGTCTGACCAACTCTCAGCCGCCTTGTTGCGACTGGACAGCCAGACGCACATCGCAGTCATCGACCAGGGATTCCTCAACGGCGTGCGCGTTGGAATGACTTTCGCGCTGACCCGCGAGGGAGCTACGCTGGTTCGACTCAAAGTCATCGAATCACGTGCGTTATGTAGCGCGGTGATGTTGGTGCAAGGTGATTTTCGTTCGCTGGCGCCGGGAATGCTTCTCCAACGAGAGGCGGCCCTGGCCGAACCGCCACGCGAACTTTCCCATTAAGATAAGGCTCCATTGCCGAATCTCCAAATCCTGGCCGAGGCGGGGTTGCTCGCCTGCGGCTGGACAGGTCTCCCGAGTGATGTATTCATCGTCATACCCGGAGGCACGGAGCGGCCACGACTGCAGGTCATGCATCCCCATTGCGGATGCCTCTTGCGCCCGCCATTCCCACGACCCTTTTGTTTTTCTTCATTCGTTTCGAGTCAAACAGGAACTCATCATGGAAAAGATCGCCATAGCCAAGTATGTGCGCATTTCCCCTTTCAAGGCGCGTGAGGTCACTCGCCTGATCCAGGGAAAGCCTGCGGTCACGGCTCTGAACATGGTGGCGCTCATCCCGCGCAAAGCCGCGCGGCTGGTGGAGGCCACTCTCAAGTCCGCCGTGGCCAATGCGGAGAACGCTGATCGCGACCCCGTCAACCGCACGCAGTTGTTTGTCAAGGAAGCCACCATCGGCGAAGGACCGACCATGCGTCGTTTCCAGCCGAAGTCCCGTGGTTCAGCCGGCCGCATCCGCAAACGCACCATCCACATCAAAATCGTTGTGTCGGACAAAAATTAGGAGTCATCACCGTGGGTCAAAAAGTCAATCCAATTGGATTCCGCATTGCCGTCCGCAAGGACTGGAAATCCCGCTGGTTCGCTCGCAGCAAAGAGAAGGCCAATAGCGCCAGCCGTTCCTTCGGCGAACTGCTGCAGGAGGACCTCCGCATCCGTGAGAAACTGGACAAGGAACTCAAAAACGCCTCCGTGTCCAAGGTCCTCATCGAGCGTTTCGCGCGTCGCGTGCGCATCACCATCTTCACTGCCCGTCCCGGCGTAATCATCTCCGGTCACTTTGAGGAACACAACGACCGCAACGCGAAGGGCCGCCAGGCCGCCGCTCCGGCCGCAGACGCCAAAGAGACCAAAGAGAAGCGCAACGCCGGCATCGACAAGATCAAGGACATGCTCCAAAACATCGCCAAAGATGAGGAAATCATCGTCGATGTCAAGGAAGTCCGCGTTCCCGAAGTCGATGCGAAGCTGGTCAGCGAGTCCATCGCCCAGCAGTTGGAGCGCCGCGTGGCTTTCCGCCGTGCGATGAAGCGCGCCATGCAGTCTGCGATGGAACGTGGCGCCGAGGGCATCCGCATCCGCTGCGCGGGCCGTCTGAACGGCGCCGAGCTGGCTCGTACCGAGCAATACAAGGAAGGCAAGGTGCCTCTGCACACGATTTCGGCCAACATCGACTACGGTTTCACCGAAGCCCATACGCTGGCCGGCCTGATTGGAATTAAAGTTTGGATCTGCAAGCCTCAAAACTGGGAGGAAATCAACAATGCCGCTAATGCCAAAACGCGCCGCGCACCGAAAGGTGCAGCGCGGCACCCGCGCGGGAATCGCGACGCGCAATAACAAGCTCGACTTCGGCGACTACGGTCTGCAGGTGCTGGACCGCGCGTGGCTGACCGGCGCCCAGCTCGAGGCTGCACGTGTGGCCGCCACCCGCCGGATGGAACGCCGCGGGCAAATCTGGATTCGTGTCTTCCCGGACAAGCCGGTCTCCAAGAAACCCCTCGAAACCCGTATGGGTAAGGGCAAGGGCGCACCGGAGTTCTGGGTCGCCGTCATCCGCCCGGGCAACATGATCATCGAGCTGTCCGGATGCTCCGAGACCGTCGCCAAGGAGGCTCTTGCGCTGGCCGCCAGCAAACTGCCAGTGCGCTGCCGCTTCCTCGCCCGCTATGTCGCCAACTGATTCAGGAACGCAATACCATGAAAGCCAAAGAAATTCGTCAGAAAACCGACGAGGAGATTGCGAAGCAGATTGACGACAATCGCAAGGAGATCTTCCAGCTCCGTCTGCAGGCGCAGACCAGCGAGCTGAAGAACACTGCGCGAATCGGCCTTCTCCGCAAGGACATCGCCCGTCTGGAAACCGAAAAGACCGCCCGCAAGGCCGCCAAGGCCGCTGCGGAAGCCAAGTAACGCGAGGTGCAACAGATGTCAGAAGAAACCACTCAAACCCCCGCCGTCGCCCCGACCGTCGAGCGCAACCACCGCAAGGTGCGTATCGGCATCGTGTCCAGCGACAAGCAGGACAAGACCCGCGTGGTCAAGGTCGAGCGCAAGGCTCTCGACCCGCTCTACAAGAAGGTCACCAAGTTCACCAGTAAATACTACGTGCACGACGAGAAGAACGAGTCCAAGGTCGGCGACCTGGTCGAGATCATGGAAACCCGCCCGCTCTCCAAGCTGAAGCGCTGGCGTCTCGTCTCCATCCGGAAGCACGCGGCCACCGATTAACCCCTAAGCCCAGGAGAATTCGACTATGATTCAAATGCAGACCACACTCGAGGTGGCTGACAACACCGGCGCCAAGGAGATCATGGCGATCCGGACCCTCGGGCAAGGAAAACGTTACGCCGAGATTGGTGACATCATCCGCGCCAGCGTGAAGGTGGCACAGCCTCGTGGCGTTGTCAAGAAGGGCGAAGTCGTGCGTGCCGTCGTGGTGCGCACCGCCAAGAACATCCGTCGGCCCGATGGC
The DNA here is from genome assembly GCA_017525435.1 of Victivallales bacterium. Lineage (GTDB taxonomy): Bacteria > Verrucomicrobiota > Lentisphaeria > Oligosphaerales > Oligosphaeraceae > RGIG1601. The sequence goes on along the minus strand of JAFXSU010000235.1, from coordinate 9,078 downwards.
AGCTGCCTTCGTTTCGACCGTGACGCGGCCGTCATCATCGACGACCAGAACAACCCGCGTGGCACCCGCATCTTCGGCGCGGTGGCACGTGAGCTGCGCGACAAGAACTTCGCGAAAATCATCTCGCTGGCCCCGGAGGTGCTCTAATGGCTAAAGTCAGCATCAAGAAAAACGACACGGTGTTCGTGATTTCCGGCGCGGAGCGCGGGAAGAGCGGCAAGGTGCTTCGCGTGGACCGCAAGGCCGGGCGCGTTTACGTGCAGGGTCTCAACATGCAGAAGAAGACGGTTCGCCGCAGCCAGGAGAAGCCCCAGGGCGGCATCATGGACGTGGAAGGCCCGATTCACATCTCGAATGTGATGCACGAGGACCGCTACCGCGCCCGCCGTCAGGCAGCCTCTGCCACTTCCGAGAAACAATCCTAAAGGAGAGGCAGCAACATGATCACCAATTCTCTTTACGAACACTATCAGAAGGATGTGATTCCCCAGCTCAAGGAGAAGCGCGGATACACCAACCCGATGCAGATTCCGAAACTGGTGAAGGTCGTGCTCAATACTGGTGTTGGCAGTGACAAGGACCGCGAGAACCTCACGGCCGCCGCCGACACGCTGGGCCTGATCACCGGCCAGAAGCCGGTCATCACCAAGAGCACCAAGAACATCTCGAACTTCAAGCTGCGTGCCGGCATGAGTGTCGGTGCCAGCGTCACACTGCGCCGTGAGAAGATGTACAACTTCCTCTACCGGCTCATCAACATCGTGCTCCCCCGCGTCCGCGACTTCCGCGGCATTCCCGCCAAGGCCTTCGACGGTGCCGGAAACTACACCTTCGGCCTCAATGACCAGTCTGTGTTCACCGAGATTGACATGGACAAGGCCAAGTACACGGTGGGCATGAACATCACCATCGTCACGACTGCCAAGACCGACGACGAGGCCCGCGATCTCCTCGCGTTCTTGGGTCTGCCGTTCGCCACGAACTGAGGAGGATTACCGCTGTGGCTAAGAAGAGTCTGATTATCAAATCCCAGAGGACGCCGAAGTTCTCCACCCGCGCCTACACCCGTTGCGAGCGCTGTGGTCGGCCTCGTGCTGTCTACCGTAAATTCCATCTCTGCCGTATCTGCCTGCGTGAGCTTGCCAGCAACGGAATGATTCCCGGCATGATGAAGGCGAGCTGGTAACTTTAAAGGAGGCATTCAACCATGAGCATGAGCGATCCCATTGCAGACATGCTGACTCGGGTGCGTAACGCCTCGAACGCTAAGCTGCCGACTGTGAGCATGCCCCACAGCAAGATCAAAGCCGCCTTGGCCGCGACCTTGAAAGACACGGGCTTCATCCAAGACTTCACGGAAGAGGACCTGGGCCACAACAAGAAGGCCCTGACCCTCACCCTGAAATACAAGGGCAAGAATTCCACCCCGGTGATTGAGGGGATCAAGCGCGTAAGCCGTCCCTCCCGCCGAATCTACGTCAACAGCACGGAGATTCCGCGCGTGCTCGGCGGTCTGGGCGTGGCCATCCTCACCACTTCGCAAGGGGTGGTGACCGACCGGACTGCTCGCCAGCGCAACATCGGCGGCGAGTTGCTCTGCTATGTCTGGTAAACGATTCAACACAAGGAGATAGCAGAATGTCACGAATGGGCAAAAAGCCAATCCTTCTGGACCCGAAGGTGAAGGCTGAGATCAAGGACGGCAAGGTTACCGTCACCGGTCCGAAGGGCACCCGCGAACTCGCGATTCCGGCGCATATCAGCGTTGAGTTCAGCGAGGACGGCAAGGAATTGCTGGTCAAGCGCGACAGCGAGGACCGCAAAATCAAGATGCAGCACGGTTTGATCCGCAGTCTGCTCAACAGCAATGTGATCGGTGTGAACACCGGTTTCACAATCGAACTCGAGTTCGTCGGCGTCGGCTACCGTGCCGCGTTGCAGGGCCAGACCCTGACCATGAACTTGGGCTACTCCAACCCGCGCGTCTATACTGTTCCGGAGAATGTGAAGGTCTCGATGAAAGACCCGACCCACATCACTCTGGAGAGTGCGGACAAGCAGGCGGTGGGCCAGGTCGCGGCGAACATCCGCGCCAACCGCGTGCCGGATGCCTACCACGGCAAAGGCGTTCGCTTCGTTGGCGAGCAGATCACCCTCAAGGAGGGCAAGAAGGCATAATCGTCCATGGCGGGCAGGTCTTCAAAGGCCCTCCCGCCAGGTGCCAGCAAAGAGCTGCCAACGCGGCCGGGCATGGACCTGGAAGTTGGTGGCGAGCCGCCGTACAACTGCCGGCGGCGTAAACCAAACCAAGGACAATTCAAATGAGCAAACTTTCCAAGAAAGAACAGCGGGTGCGCCGTCACCGTCACATCCGCAACAAGGTTTCCGGCACTGCGGAGCAGCCGCGTCTGTGCGTCTGCCGCACTGGTGCGCATATCTACTGCCAGGTGATTGACGACGAAGCCGGCGTGACGCTGGCTGCCGCCGGCACTGTGGAGAAGGAGTTCCGCGCCCAGAAGCTGGCCGCCAATGTCAAGAGCGCCGAGATCGTCGGCAAAGCAGTGGCGGAGCGTGCCATTGCCAAGGGCATCAAGAAAGTGGTCTTCGACCGTGGCGGTTTCCCGTATCACGGCTGTGTCAAGGCGGTGGCGGATGCCGCTCGCCAGGCGGGACTGGAGTTCTAGAATCAATCCATAGGGAGAAATCAATCGTGGCAAACGAAACTGAAGAAAAGACTGTGGCGCAGGCTCCAGAGGCCGCCCCCCGCAGTGAAGAAGCCCGTCCCTCCCGTGGACAGGGCCGTCGTGAGCGTCCCCGCCGTGAAGAGCGTGAGGAAGTCCAGGACGAATTTGAGGAGCGCGTGATCGTAGTCAACCGTTCCAGCAAGACCGTGAAGGGTGGTCGTAACTTCTCCTTCGGCGCGCTGGTGGTGGTTGGCGACAAGAAAGGCCGTGTCGGCATGGGCTTTGGCAAGGCGAACGAGGCGTCTGATGCAATCCGCAAGGGTGGCGAGCAGGCCCGCCGCTATGTCATGAATGTCCCGATGTTCGGTTCGACGGTTTCCCACATGGTGGAGGCTCGCTTCTGCGCGGCCCGCATCCTGATCAAGCCTGCGTCGAGTGGTACTGGCGTAGTCGCCGGTGGCGGCATGCGCGCGGTTCTGGAGCTGGCCGGCATCCAGGACGTCCTTGCCAAGTCGTTGGGCAGCAGCAACCAGGTAAACGTGGTGAAGGCGACTTTCGAGGCGCTCAAGAAGCTTCGTTCGAAGGCGGATGTCCTTACCAAGCGTGACATTAAAGCCCTCCAGTAAGGGAATCCCGAAACCATTTTGAAGGAGAAGTCAAATGAAACTCCATGAATTGAAAAACACCTTCCATCGGCAGGCCCGCAAGCGGGTCGGTCGCGGTGATGGTTCCGGCAATGGTCGTACGGCGGGCCGTGGTGACAAGGGTGCCGGCGCACGTGCCGGTGCGAAGCGTCGCCCCTATTTCGAGGGTGGTCAGATTCCGCTGATTCGTCGTCTGCCGAAGCGCGGTTTCAACAACCCGAACCATGTGCTGTTCGAGGTGGTGAATCTGAGTGTCCTTGAAGAGAGTTTTGAGGCTGGTGCCGAAATCAACCGCGAGGTGCTTGAGGCGCGTGGTCTGATCAGCAAGGAGACCCTCCCGCTGAAGGTTTTGGCTGATGGCGATCTCACCAAGGCATTCAAGGTCACTGCCGATCGTTTCTCGAATGCCGCGAAGGAGAAGATTGAGAAGGCCGGCGGTACCGCCACCTTCCTGAAACCATCCTCCGCCGAAGCGAAAGCAGCGCGCAAGGCCGCGTTCATTGCCGCGAAGAAGGAAGCCGTGGCAAAGCGCAAGGCCGCTGCCGCCGCGCGTGGCGAGTAGGCATTTGGGGCGGGGAACCGGGTGGCTCCCCGCCTTGTCGTTTTTCCTGGGTGGCGGGCTGGCTACGGCTGGTTCTCGTGCTCAGGGCTGAAGTGTAACCCCATTACCAATTAGGGATTTGCAATGCTTTCAGCATACGTAAATTGCTTCAAGATTCCAGAACTGAAGAAGCGCCTGCTGTTTACGCTAGGCTTGATTGCTCTGGTGGAGCTGGCGAAGACCATCCCGTGCCCGGGAATTGACCCCGTTCGGCTCAAGGACTTGTTCGCCGATTTGAACCGCGATGCGGGCAATGGTGGCATCATGGGGATGCTGAACCTCTTCAGCGGTGGTGCCATGGAACAGTTTGCGATTGGCGCATTGGGCATCATGCCCTACATCTCCGCCTCCATCGTGTTGCAATTGATGACTCCGGTGATTCCCGCGTTGAACAAGATGGTTCGCGAAGGCGAGTCTGGAATCCAGCAGTATAACTTCATCATGCGCGTGCTCACGGTGGTCATCAGCGTGGTGCAAGGCGTGATGTTCTCTCTGGCGATGATGCGCGGCATCGGCGACTCCGGTTCTGTGGTCTTCAATCCGGGTGCGGGCTTCATCATCCAGACGGTCATCATCCTGACCGGTGGCGCGATGTTCGTGACCTGGCTGGGCGAGATGATTACCGAGCGTGGCATCGGGAATGGTGCCTCGCTTATCATCACCATCAACATCCTGGCACGTCTGCCCCAGGCACTGGTCAACCTCTACCAGTTGGTATTCACTGGCAGTTCGACGGGCGAGAGCCAGTTGACCATCCTGCACCTGTTGATTCTGGTGGTGCTCTTCGTGGCGGTCACCGTTGGTGCAATCATGCTCACCGAAGGCATGCGCAAGATTCCGATCCACTATGTGCAGCAGCGCTCCATGGGTGGACGTTCGATGGGCAGCGCAGTGAGCTATCTGCCTTTGCGCGTGAACTATGCGAATGTGATGCCCATCATCTTCGCCGGCGCGATTCTGTCCTTTGTCCAGATGGCATTGCGTTATCTGGGTGGGCATACTGGCAGCAAGATCGTTTACTGGCTCAACAGCCTGCTGGAATACGGCTCGCTCTCATACATGCTTATCTATGCGGTTCTGCTGCTGATCTTCTCTTTCTTCTGGGTTGCCAACCAGTTCAATCCCATCCAGATTGCGGATGATCTTCAGAAGAACAATGGATACATCCCTGGCATTACTCCTGGCAAGGCCACCAGTGACTTCCTGGATCATGCGATGACCCGCATCACCCTCGGCGGTGCCTTCGGTCTGGTTATCCTCGCCGTCATTCCGATGATTCTGGCGACCTCGCTGCAGATTCCGCACTCCATCGCGCAGTTCTTCGGCGGTACCAGCTTGCTGATTATCGTTGGCGTGATGCTCGATACTCTGCGTCAGATCCAGACTTATCTGATTAGCCGCAACTACGATGGATTCCTCTCCAAAGGCATTCTTCGGAATCGCACGCGGGTATAGAGTGATGAGTTGAAACCATGCAAAGCGCCGGCGGAGCCAATCCGTCGGCGTTTTTGCGTACTACCTTTAGGAGTGGATGATGAAATATGTTTTGATTACGGGAGCATCGTCTGGCATCGGATTGGCAACTGCAAGGCGTTTTGCCCAAGAGGGATGGGGTGTCATTCTGTTGGCGCGTCGGGAGGCATTGCTGAATGAAATCCGCGCGAGCCTTCCGAATCCCGAAAGTCATCTGGTCGTGTCAGGGGACTACAGTTTACCCACGACTTATGATAAATTATCACAACTATTTTGTAATAAAGGAATTATATCAATAGATGCACTGGTGAACTGCGCTGCGGTGATTGGTGCCGAGCCAATTGTGGGGTCCCCTTTGGAGCAATGGCGTAAGCCCCTCGACACGATTTTGAACGGCGCTATTCTGGTGAGTCGCGCAGTGGTTCCGTATATGCAGAATGGCGGACGAATTGTCCATGTGACTTCGATTCACGGCGAACGTGCGGAGTTGCTTTCGTCGGCCTATGCGACTGCGAAGGCGGCGGTTAACCAGTATATGCGCGGATTGGCGCTGGAACTGGCGGACCATGGCATTCTGGTGAATGCCGTGGCACCGGGGTTTGTGGATACGCCGATGAGTTCCGCGCAGGCGGGCACCTCAGAATTGGAGAGCGAGTGGTTTCAGAATGACTACGTGAAAGGTCGCCACTTGCCCTTGCGACGTGCGGCACAGCCAGAGGAGATTGCTGGCGTGCTGTATTTCCTCTGCGGACCCGATGCGACCTACATCACCGGTCAGGTCATCGTCGTGGACGGCGGCTTGACCATCACTTTTTAAGGTCAGAGGTCAGAGGTTAGAGGTTAGAGGTTAGAGGTCTGAGATCTGAGGTCTGAGGTCTGAGATCCGAGTTCCTAAGAGCCTGAGATCCGCGATCCTGCGATCCGAGAACCTCACGAAAAGCCCTGAGATTCCAAAGTCACATTCCCATGAAAATCGCAAACGTTGAATTCCATTACCTGGCCGACGATGTCATCCGGGACATCGGCGATGGCAGCCAGGATGCCTTGCTTGTCCACGTGACCATGGATGACGGCAGTGACGGCTGGGGCGAATGCGAGGCCGCGCCGCTGGTCTCGATTGCGGCGTGGTGCTGCCCGATGTCGCATCTGGCTTGCAAGCCACTCCAGGCGAGTGTGTTGGGCTTTGAAATCAACGAGCCGAAAGACATCTATGCATTGAGCGAGGTGGTGCGTCGCAACAGCTTCGATTTGCTTCAGGCGGACCACACGCTCTCTGGGATTGACATCGCCCTGTGGGACATGCTCGGTCGCAAGTTTGGTGAGCCGGTCTGGAAACTTCTGGGCTATCGGCGTGCCTTCCCGAAAGTCGCATACGCCTCGCAGCTTTTTGGTGACACTCCACAGCAGACCTACGAGAAGGCGGTTCGTTCTCGGAAGGATGGCTTCCGTGCCGCCAAATTCGGCTGGGGACCCTTTGGTTTAGGGACGGTCGAAGAGGATTGCCAGCACATCGAGGCCGCACGCGAAGGGCTTGGGCCGGACTTGGCGCTGATGGTGGACGCTGGCACGGTCTGGAAGGATGACGTGAGTCGCGCCCAGGCGGTGGTTCCCAAATTGCTGGAATGCAACGTGGTCTGGCTGGAGGAACCCTTTGCTTCCGGTGCCTTGAAGGCATACGCGGAACTGGCTGCGACTCCTGGCTGCGAGAGGCTTCTGGCAGCCGGCGAGGGCTCGCACAATCCCGACATGGCTTACAACCTCATGGACTTCGGAAGACTTTCCTTCATTCAGATTGACACCGGTCGCATCGGCGGAATCTCCTCGGCCAAGCAGGTGGCTGACTACGCTGCCCAAATTGGCACGACCTATGTGAACCATACCTTTACCACTTCTCTGGCGCTCTCTGCCTCCATCCAGCCCTTTGCCGGACTGGAAGAGTCCCGCTGGTGCGAGTTTCCTGTGGAGAGTGCCCCACCGTCACGCCTGCTTACCAAGGTTCGCATTCTCCCCGATGCGAATGGCGAGGTAATTCTCCCCGATGCGCCAGGGCTGGGTGTCGAAATCAACCCCGAGACAATCGCTCGGTATGGCCGCAAGGTCGAAATCCACTACGAGGGCAAAACAATCTGGAGTGCAAAATGAAAGAGATACGAATCCTGGTTCCGCCTGTGGCCATGCTCAAGGACGGTGCGCTGGAGGCCGCCAAGATGCAGAGGTATTTCCTTTGGATGGCGGATCACGGCATCGGCGGACTCTTCCTCAACGGCAGTACTGGCGAGTTCAATACATTGATGTTTGAGCAGAAAGTCGAGACGGTACGCATTGCCAGGGAAACGCTTCAGGACCGGATGTACCTGATTGCAGGTGCCATCGAGGGCTCCCCCGCACTTGTGACCGCACTTGCAAGAGAATACCAGACTGCCGGAGCGGATGCGATTGCGGTCTGTCCTCCGCCGTTTTTCCGCCATGGTCAGCCGGGCATCCTGAAGTTCATGCGCGAGGTCGCCGACCAATCGCCATTGCCAATTTTTCTCTATGACATTCCTGCATTCACCTCGCCAATGGCCTACGAGACCATCGTGGAATTGGCCAAGCATCCCAATATCATCGGACTGAAGGACAGCTCCCGCGATTTCCCGCGCTTCGAGGCGCTGATTTCCGTTATCAAGGCCATGCGGCCAGAGTTCAAGATCTATACTGGTACCGAAGAACTTCTTCTGGCGAGCCTCATGATGGGGGCAGACGGCGCCACCGTCGCCACCGGTGGGATCGAACCGGATGCCATTATGAAGATCGTATCCCTTTGGCAAGCAGGGAAAATCGCAGAGGCACGCGAGATTCAACTGGAACTTCTTCCGCAGATCCGTGAGTGGTTCGCAAAGGATTTCCCCGAAGGCTTCCGGGATGCCGTGGCCGCCAAGGGCTTCTTGTAAGATAGATGTTTCCCTGCGGGATGTCGTGCGTGGCGCACGACTGCCAAGCCTGCTTCATTCTACATTCCTCCTTCTGCTCAGCTTTCTGTGGGATGCCGTGCGTGGACGCACGGTTGCCAAACCTGCTTCATTCCTCATTCCTCATTCTTCATTCCTCATTCCTCATTCCGAAAGGTGGGCGTTGTTTTTCTAACAATCTACTTGCTTCTGGCGTTGGCGGCTGGCATCCTATGTCAGCGAAAAGTCCGCTCTGCGGACGACTACTATGTGGCTGGCCGTCGGGCTGGGGTTCTCCAGGTCGCCGGCTCTCTTGTGGCGACCATCTTGGGTAGTTCCGCCATCTTGGGCAGTATAGAGTTTGCCCGCAAAAGCGGATGGGCAGGTGCCTGGATGATGGTCACGGGGGCGTGCGGTCTTTTGGTGTTGTCATTGTTCGTGAGGCGGTTAGAGCGTTTCCAGGGCTACAACCTTCCAGAGTTGCTGGGAGAATTCTATGGCCAGACTGTACGGAAATGGTCAGCCGCCGTGATTGCCATCGCCTGGCTGGGAGTGGTTGCGGCACAACTGATTGGCGCGGCGGAGATTACAACCGCGATGTGTGGAGTTTCCTATTGGAAAAGTCTGTTTGTCATCGGTGGCGTCCTTGTCTTCTACACGGCGGCTGGCGGGCAGTTTTCCATCCTCAAGACCGACTTGGTGCAGGCGATTCTGGTGCTGGCGGGAATCCTGATGGTGTTCTGCTT
>JAFXSU010000234.1 GCA_017525435.1 Victivallales bacterium | reverse complement strand
CGCCTGGGACGCCTGGGACGCCTGGGACGCCTGGGACGCCTGGGACACCTGGGACGCCTGGGACACCTGGGACACCTGGGACATCTGGGACAAGGTAATTGGAAATCATCGTCCCTTTTGTCCCTTTTGTCCCTTTCGTCCTTTTTTGCCAAACAAATCGGCAACTCCACTATATCATGACCTTTTCAAGGTCACCAGAAACGCGGCGGAGCCAGGGCCGTTTTTGTGCAGTTTCATCGTCCCGTCAGCGAAGTTCAGCGTCGCGGGGGTGCGATTGTGTTCGTGGTCCAAGATTTCCGCAGTGGCTGTCGCGCCGTCCATTCCGTCAATCTTGAGGCAAAGTGCATCGGCCTTTCCTCGGTAATCGACGACGAGGAGCTGCCCTTGGCGTCCGTCGTCGGTCAGACTGCCGCTCAGATAGACATTTTCGTGTTTTTTTCGTGTTTGGATTCGGGGTTTGCAGTTATGGATGAACTCGCCGAACATGCACATCGAATGGAAGTTTTTGTTTCCCTGGCCGAGACCATCAAGGAACCCCCACTCTCCAATGGGATTTGCTCCATAGTAGAACGCCTGGTCCAGCGGTTCGTCCTGCCATCCGGAGAGCACTGCGAGATTGAAAGCCGCCGAATCGATGCCTCCGAGACTTGCGGGGCCTTCCATTGCCGCTTTCCGTTTTTCCGGGGACATATTGTTCTGAATGCCCTCCCAGCTGAGGAGGTAGTGCCATTCGGTGATGGCGGTCTGGCAATTTGGGAAGCCCTCCTCTTCCAGCAGTTTGCGCATTTTAGCCGGCTCCTGGATGAATTCGTCCGGCTGGCTGGAATAGCCATGCCATGAGATGAAGTCCGGTGCCACCTTGGCGGCCTTGCAGGCCTTCAGGAGGGCTCGGATCAACGGTTCCTGGAACGCAGTGGCGGCGGGTCCTCCGAAGTGGAGTTCCGAAAATTCCTGCTTCAGTCGTTTCAACACGACCACGAAGAATTTGATGAACTCCTCGTATGTGCCTTTCCAGCAGGTGGGGTCGTTTTCCGCCTCGTTCCAGATTTCCCAGTAGGGCATGTCGTAGTGGAAGCCATTGGCCCAGCCGCGAGTGTAGTGTCGGATGATTCCCGCCAGGACTTCGGCGTAGTGAGCATAATCCTTCGGCGGCAAAGAGTTGAAGTGTTTCTGCTCGGGGCGCAGGCCGGAATGCTCGATGCTGGTTCCGAGACGGTAGAAGACTTGGCATCCGGCCTCCTGCGCAAGACGGATAATCTCGTCTGTTGCATCGAAATAGTAATTCGTCGGCACTGCGGGGTCCAGGTGGATGAGCGGAAATACGAAGTGGGTGTCGATGATTCTCTGCCCTGGATTCCACAGCGCCCAGTCGTGGGTGCGCGCACTGTGGAATTTCATTTTTTTGAACATCGGCGTGAAATCCCCAATGCCCCGGCTGGCCAGATTCGGTGCGGAGTTGGAGGAATGCAGGCGAAGATTGAAGGCACCGACGGTCTGGCGGAAATCCGCTTCTGCGCAAAAGGTTTCTCCAATGCAAGTACTCATTGTAATTTTGCCAGGGCCTTGTGGAGCCATGTCAAGGTGTTGCCATACACATCATTTGGGCGTCAGAATCTCAAGTTTTTACCACATAGTACAATAGCATGGTTCTCCAGTTTTTCCAGTCGAAGCTCTGGCATTGGTTCGGGAAAAAACGGCATACCGCGTGCCTTGTGGGCGTTTCATCGGATGGTTGCTGCCTTCGTTCCTGCCGCGAGATGGAATTCTGACGAAGATATGCTATAGTATTTCATACAACAAAATCACTCTTCACGAAAGGAAAGCGACGCGAAATATGCTAGATGAGTTTCTCAAGAAACTGCAATGCGGCGAAATTGAAATGACCGCCCGCATTACCGTCGATGGCGAGGTGAAATGTCCTGAGGAATGCGTCGTCTCCTTTGCGAAGGAGAGCGGCCGTGGCCAAATTGCCATGCGCTATGCGGATTTTCAGGATGACCTTTATTTCACGCTGCAAGGAACCGACCTGACGTTTCGGCGGGTGTTCAGAAACACCTCTTCGCGCAGCCAGAAGCTCAATGAGCTGGTAGTGGAATTCACGGGAATTTCCTTCGGGCAGCCATCGAACGAGGATTATTTCTACCACAATGAGAATCCCCGCATCTACGAAGTCATGTCCTTCCCGATTGACTACCGACGTTCTGCGTTGGACGCCAAGGACACGGGATTCGATTTCGTGGCGGGGAACCGTTGGGCGGATCCGGGGGTCGCGGGCGATCTGATTGGAGCTTCAATCTATCAGCCCTTTCCAGCAATCCTGCTGAGCAACTACAAGACTCGCCACGGGCTGGTCCACGGCACTCTTAGCCAGAGATTCTGCTACCACTGCTATCTGGTGGCACATGAAGAAGCCAAGGTCAAGCTCACAGCCTTCTCTCGTTTCAAGGACATAGAGGCCCTCACGATGGCGCCTGGGCGCATCATCACCGACGAATGGTATCTCGGTACGACCGACTGCGCCGATGACCTCGACCATCTTTTCGACGGCTATGTCGCGGTCCTGCGAAAATTCCTTCCGCCGATGTTCGGCAGCACCTCCGTAAACCGCTATTCGATGGTCTGGGGTTCATGGAATGACGGCATCTTCAGGAAAATCAGCGAGGAGATGCTCCTCCAGGAGGCTCGCCATTTGAAGGCGAATTTCCCGATGGTCGAGTGGTTGCAGGTTGACGACGGGTATGCCGTAAACCTCTCGCCCGCGCATGGTCTTGGCGTGCCCTACGAAGGCGAAAAGGGCATCGACCGGAAGAAATTTCCCGACGGCATGCGTCATTTCACCGACGAGATACGCAAGATTGGCCTCAAGCCCGCGATTTGGATTGGCGGATTCTGCCCGAAGTACACGCCGATCTACCAGACGCATCCAGAGTGGTTCATCGACTATGACTACCGGGTGCCGGACAGTGCACCGCTCGATCCGTCGGTCCCCGAGGCTCGCGAATACATGCTCCACGCTTTGGACACGCTTATTTTGGAGTATGGCTTCGATGGCGTCAAGCAGGATTTTTGGAGCTATGCCTTCGAGGACAGCCACAACCTATACCACGGTCCCCACGACCACTCTGGATACGAATACCGCACCTGGTGGTTGAGGGAGTTTCGCCGCCGCCTTCCCGCCTATGCGCACTTCCAATCCGGCTGCGACATCGCCATGGGTAATCCGTTTCTGGGGGAATTCTACACCAACTACCGTTATGGAATCGACATTGGCGCGGGCACATGGGACTACGTCAAGACCAATTTCCTGTGGGGCATCGCATGCTTTGCCACGCATACCAATGACCTTTGCGTGCCGAACAGCGACAGCGTCGGCCTCTTTCCGGGGCTCAATGACACCGAGGCGATGTTCTGCCTCAACTATTGCCTGGTCACCCACTCCATGGTGGAAATCGCGGGCAGGCTGAGCTTGCATTCTGACTCGCCACGGCTCACGGTTCTCAAGAAAGTCGTCTGCTGCCCGAACAACGGCGCGGATGTCTTCCTCGCACGCTATGACTATCGGGATCACCGACATCCGATTCCCGAAATCTTGTATTTCAACACACCCTTCTTTGCTGTGAAGGCTTCCGGCGACGCGGTGCCGCTCAGAACCGTCGGGTTGTTCAATGTCGAAGAGACGGATAAGGAGATCAAGCTCGTACCAGAGGATCTCAAGCTGCCTGCCGGCAAATACATTCTCACGGATGTATGGACTGGAAGGACCTTCGATTTCAGCCGTGAAGTCGCGGTTCCTGTCGTAGCGCATGGCAGCTGCCTGCTTGCGGTGAACCAGGCGTGCGGGCAGCAGCTTCTGGATTCGAATGTCGGCGCGTGGAAAGTTCACGGCGAACGTCAAGGCGAGGCCCTCCGCCTGACAATGGCAGTGCGATACCGGCAGGACGAGGCGCAGCTTCTTTTCGCCAAGCCACTGCGTCAGGTCAGCCTTGCGTTGAATGGCCGACCGCTAGATTTCAGCCTCAATGGCAATGCCATGCTCTTCCAGGTGAGTTCACCCGGCGAACTCGCGCTTGAGTTGAAGGACTAATATTCTGCAAATTTAAGAAGAATTCTAGACATGCGGGACCAGCGTGATCTGCCGCCTGTCCCGGATGTCCCGGATGTCCCGGATGTCATGGCTGTCCCGGTTGTCCCGGCTCCAGCTCACGGATTCAGTTCCAAAAGAAAACACCCTGTTCCCCAACGCATTTGGCTGGCGGTGGGAAACTGTGATGAGCCTTTACTCGATTGAATCGCCACAGATTCACGGCCAGTTGCAATGCCAGTGGAACAGGGTGTAAATGTATTGCCGCGGCACACTGTGCGGATCAAGACACGCTATTGCAAAGTCGTGCGGATGATGATGAAGTCGTGCTTCTTCAGGAAGAACTTGACGGTGCCTCCCGATGTCTCCAGCGCCTCGCCGCTTTCGTCGTTCTTCGCCTCCGCGACGTTGGTGCCGTAGTCCATTTCCGCCGTGCAGTCCTCGTCGGCGTAGCCTCCCACGAACGTGAGCAGTTCCTTTCCGCGACGGTAGGTCACCTGCTTGAGATCGTCGTTGCTGCATTTTACGGGGGACTCTCCGTCCCAGAAGTTGTAGACCACGCAGTCGTCCTGCCAGGTCCCGAAATCGTAGAACCGGTCCAGAGTCGCCTTGACGAGGGCGTAGTCTGACCCGCGGGGGCAGGTGGGCTGAACTTCGTGGGGAAGGAGGGAGGCCAGCATGGTACGGGTTGCCCAGGTCTTTACTTCGGCTGTATTTGCTCCGGTGATGCCGTCCAGCACCGTGGGGAAGCATCCGCCTTGCAGACCGATGCACACGGCGCGGATGTAGTCGGAGGAGAAGCGTTCCTGGAAGTCGTTGACGCCGTATTTCCATTCCATGCCCATGGTGTTGGTGGCCAGTCCGACAGTGGGGAGGAGGTTGGTGTTGGTGTGGTGCATGGTGATCCAGGGCTTCAGCCCACGGTCCATCATCGTCATGGCCTGACGGCGGTTGAACTCGCGGCAGCGCCACAGGCCTAGGGAGGGATGGACGGTTCCTGCTTCGTCAATCCATGCGCTGCCGGTGACCCAGTGGTTGCTGCCCTCCAGGAAGACGTTGTCATTGTAGATGCCCTTGAAGCCGTGCTCCAGCATCTTGTCGAGGTAGTAGATGGCGTAGTCCACATAGGACTCGCTGATCAGCAGACCGCCACCCCATTCGTCTTTCATGACGGGATATTCGGGCAGCTTTGCGGTGGATTCCCCGTCGCAGGTGTAGCAATAGACGATGCTGTTCTCGACGTCGTGCAGACCCGACGTGATGTTGAAGGCGGCCCTGGTGTGGTTGAGGATGTGGGTTCGCGCGGCGTCCTTTGACATGGAGTTGACCCAGACGGTCTCTGCGGTTCCGTAGGCGTCCATCAAGCGGTTCACCCAGGACTCGATGTACTCGTTGTCAACAACGCCAGTGCGCTGCGCCTCGAAGAGCTTGTCCCAGTAGCCGAAGTCTTGGAAAGTGGGGTATCTTCCGGTCCATGTGTAGAAGCATCCCCAGTAGAAATTGGAGTACATCGCACGTGAGAGCTGGGTGCCTTTTTTGGTGAAGGCGTCTCGCCATCCGCGCCAGCCTTGCGGCATGGGCTTGACGGGGGAGGGGAGCAGTGCGAAGGTGATGGTGTTGTCCTGCTGGAGTTTTTTGGGAGCGTTAAGCAGATTGAGCCGGATGACCACCGTGCCGTCGGTTTCGCGGAGCAGCTCCACGCCGTCCCGTTCCTTGGAGTGGCACCACCCCTTGTCCCAGTCCGCCACATAGCAGATGCCGCAGTACTCGTTGCCGACCCAGAGGTAGGGCAGGAAGCTGTCGAAATGCCTTTGGGGGACCTCCTTGCTGGAGAAGAGGAGTCCCTGACCCTTCGGGACATAGCCGGCGGGGTTGCTGCGCAGGCCTTCGCCGATGGCGTGGTAGAGAGTCGCCACGTCGGCGCGGACGGGGATGTCAACATGGAGGCGCGTCGGGAGAGGTGCCTTGCCGGGCAGGAGCGTCCAGTCGTAGCGAATCAGGCCATCCTGCTCCATGCGGATTTTCGCACGGATCTTGAGCGCATCGCATTCCAGTTCGCTTTCGGCGGTGATCAGGGTTTCCGACTCGCCGGTGAACACAGGCGCCTGACAACGCCATTCCAGTGGTGCGCCATTGACCTCGGCAACGACTGCCACAGGGCGCGCGAGTACGGTCTTGCCATTGGCCGTCACGGTCGCGGGCAGGCCATTTTCACCCAGTTCGATGTCCTTCAACACGGCCGAGAGGGTGCTGCCGTTGCGTTTCAGCGGCGTGAAGCCAACGATGAGCCGGTCGGCCTTGCCGATGGAGTTGTTCAGCCAGGGGTAGTCCTTCACGGAGAAGTTCTTCTCATACAACGGGAAGTCCGCGTCGGGCTTGGTGAGGTAGAAGGAGTATTTCCCGTCCGGCAGCTTTTGGGACAACGGCAGGGTCTGGTGCAGGATGGCCATTTCGCGGCCGTTGACCGTGTTGGTCGGAGCGTTGTTGAAATCCAGCGGCAGCGTCTCCACAACCTTGTCCTGCGCATTCCGAATCTGCAGGACGAGCTTTTTTTCGGGCAGCGCCTCGCAGTCGAGCACCAGGTCGGCCACGGGCTGATTCAGGCTCTGGTACCATGCAACGGAGCCGGTGACGGACTTGTCGCCTTGGGCGAGGGCGGTGATTTCGGCGGCGGAGAGTGGCCGCGAGTAGATGGCGAAGTCCGCGAAGGCGGCGTTGGCGACCAGCGGTCCGGCTGCTGCGGCAAGGTCGAGCTTCTGCTTATGCGGTAGCACGGCGCGTCGAAGGCCGTTCACATAGACTTCGATGGTGTTGTCGAGGAAATTGAATGCGAGGTGCATCCACTGGCCGGGTTGCGGTCTGCGGCCCAGAAACATGTTCTTCGGAGCCTTGTCCTGCGGGTCGAAGCCCTGTATCCCGAGCAGAAGCCCGCCTTGGCGCTGCTCCTGGAAGTAGAGATAGCCGGTGGACTTGTAGTCGGTGCCGAAGAAACGGCGGTACTCCTTGCCCTCTGCCAGGGGGGCGGAAACCTGCATCCAGAAGGCGACGGCGCCTGGCGAGGACAGCTTCGTCTTCGGGAACGTGAGGCTGCGGCCGGTCAGGTCTAGGTTCTGGCGTGACGCGACAGGCCCCTTCACGGCGGGCAGTTCGCCCTCCGGCCCCGAGGACAGCTTGGTCTCCGCACTGCCGGCCGCCGCATAGTCCACGAATGTCGTTGCGCCGGCGTCCATGCCGCAGAAGAGCAGCTGGTAGGATTCGAGGTTGCGCCAGATTGGCTGTTGTGGCGGAGTCCAGGTGACTTCGCGGGTCAGCCCATTCGACTTCACGGCAACCTTGCATTTGCCGCTTTCGGCCGAACAACGCTGCGTGAAATCTCTTTCAATGGATTGATTTGGATTAAGTAGTGTTGCTTCGGAAAAGCTCGCCGTCGTTTCGCCGGAGACCTCGACGGCAAATTCCGCCGCGGCGGGCTGGTCGCCTGGGTTCGCGACGCGGAAGAGCAACGGCAGACGGGCCTCTGGCGCATAGAGCTGCTGAAAAGCCAGGCACTCTTGTGAGAGGTGGAAGACGGAGTAGTTGGCGGCGTCCTCGAAGCTGGCGACATCGGTCATGGGGCACTGGGCGCGCGGGTCAACGCCGTAGTTGCGACAGAACATCATGCGCCAGTCGCCCTCCGGGGCACCTTCCACGCCCATCGCCTTCAGCGGGAAGGCCATCTCCATCGTCCAGAGCCCGTTTTCGACGCGGGACTGGATCTGGGCACCGTGCTTCCACTGTCGCATGTTCAGGCCGTAGCCGGGGCTGTGGTGTTGCGCCTGGAGCGTCGTCTCGAAATCGACGATCATCTGGAAGACTCCGAATTTCAGGGCCTCGATGGTGCGCTTCTCCGGCGGAGGCGCGAACCAGAGTTCCAGCGAGTCGTGGTGGTTCAGCCAATGCGAGCTGGTGCCGAGCTTCCCGCGCGGGGGAGTCTCGCCCTGCAGCGCCACGTAAATCGTCGTCTGGTCATAGCCGAGCCATAGTGTGGTGCGTCGCGGGTCCATGTTCTTCGCCGAGCCGCTGATGGCCAGTGCGAAGTCCCACTCGCCTGCGTCGAAACGACCGTCGATGACCGGCGCCGTCTTCAGGAACGGCACCGAGAACTCTGCGGCCGTCAGGGTGAATGTGGGCAGGAGCATGGAGGTCAGGATGGCGATGACGGCGAGAGTTAAGCTCTTTTTCATGGCAATTGTTCCAGTGATTGTCGTTTTCTTAAAACTCTATTTCTCCAGCACAAGCAGGAAGACGGCGGAGCCTGGCTCACTTTTTTCATGTAAGAACAAGCCGCTTTCGTCTTGATGACATTCGATGCGCTCATTATCGCGAAGGTCATCCAGGACCATGCAGGAGATGGCGGATGGATTTTCGAATCCCTTGACCTCCAGAGGAATGGTCATCTCTGCTCCACAGAAGTCCGCAACCAGGACGGCGGCTTTCGAACCATCGTCGGAGATTCCTGCGATTGCGCGTTGTGCCGTGGTGCCGCCCGACACGGCGACTTGATTGGGAAAGTCATAGACCATGTCCCGCATCATGAGCAGGGAATAGTAGTTTTTGTTGAAGCGTCGGCTGGGGTATTGCATGCTCCAGGCGGCTCTGCCGCAGCCATAATAGAAAGCTGAATCCACAGGACTGTTCTGCCAGATGACGAAGGTGGCGATGTTGAAGGCGGCGGAGTTGATCCCCATGAGCCCATCGCGTCCCTCGGTGAAGCGCCTGTAGGACTCTTCGGTGACATTGGAGTGGACGCCGCTCCAGCTGCGGATGAAATGCCATTCGTTGATGCAACATTCCACCTGGTTCCAGCCGATGGAATCCAGGTACTTTCGGGGTTCGGAACCCAGTTGCTCCGGAGTCTCCAAGTCGTTGGTGTACATGCGATAGGAGTAGAAATCCGGCTGGACGCCGAGCTTGTCGCATTCCTTTTTGAGCATGGCAACGAGTTCCGTCCTGAAACCGCAGTGCGCAGGGCCGCCAATCTTCAGCTCGGGAAATTCCGACTTCAGGCGTTTGAGGACGACGGCGAAGAACTCGGCGAAGAGTTCGTCCGACCCCGCCCACATGTTGATGTGCCCGTCTGGTTCGTTCCAGATTTCCCAGTATTTCATGTCATACTGAAAACCGTTGTTCCAGCCGCGCGTGTAGTGCCGTATGACGGCGGCGCAGACTTCCGCGTATTTGTGGAAATCTGCAGGAGGGAAGATGTTGAAATGAATATCCTTCGTGTGCTCGATGCTGGTTCCCAGACGGTAGAACACCTTGGAGCCTGCCTCGTAAACCAAACGGATGACTTCATCCGACGGGGCGAAGTAGTAGTTCCGCTCATCGGCAGGGTCGAGATGCATGAGCGGAAAAATATGGTGGATGTCAATCAGACGCTGGTTCGGGTTGTTGAGCGACCAGTCGTGATTGCGGACGGCGGGAAAGCGCAAGGTCTTGAAGACATCGCTGAAGTCGGAAATATTGCGGTCGGAGACGAATATGTGCAGCCCGGAACCATAGAGCTCCTTGCGTATAAGCCCCTTATGCGTGCTGTAGTCCACCGTGATCCTGTGGTCCATTTTCGGCTCTCCCAATCAGACAAATTGCAAGCACAGATTCCCTGGCTGCCTTCTCGGCACAATCAAATTAAACCCTGAATCCGTGAGTTGACACCGTGGTGACGGGGTGCCGCCACAACATGTTCCGTCGGCGAGCACACCGACGCTACATGCCTTACGCAAATTCTCGGATTCAGGCAACCGTCCTGCCCACCAAGGAAAACCCTGGCGGGGAGGACTGTATTTACATTAGTGCACCCAGCTATACTTTTTGTAGTCAAACCAGAGGTACGCCCAGAAGGGCTTGTCAGCGACAGGCTATTCTTGAGCAAGAAGGGTCGCTTACTCTCGGTGGCGGCATGGCCATCGATGTATGCCACATTGCACATCGAGCAGTTTGTGTGTACGAAGTCCAGAAGCATCCACTCCTGCGATGAATTGTCATAGCGGAAGGAATGGCGTCCAATGACATTGGGGTTGCCCTGATGGGTATCCGCCAAGCTGGACGTCTTCGCCGGGAACCGCAATTCTCGAAGAGACCTGATCTTGTTGGTCGGAGTCACCGAATGGGGCATGGAGTTCAGTCCATAGTGGTAGGAGCCGGTGGCATCCACGTTCGGATACCGGTAATCCACATTGAACTGGGTCAGCGTCTTTCCTTTTTTGGCGGGGCACTGCAATTCGCGGATCAAGGCCGCCTGGTTGCCGCCTTTCCGGACATAATTTTGTTCCATGAGGACACGCCCCCAGTTGCATCCAACGGGTTGCCCTGTTGCGGCGGCGGTGATGTTGAGGGTTGTCGGGAACAGAATGTCGTTCCAGTCCAGCTCATACATCATCATGTAGAGTCTGAGACTTTTCTGGTTGTTGAGGCAGTCGATGGTGCGGGCCTTGTCACGCGCCTTGGCGAGAGACGGCAGGAGCATGCTGGCCAGAATGGCTATGATGGCAATAACCACAAGAAGCTCGATGAGGGTAAAGGAGGTCTTTTTCTTGACAGAATCAATTGGAATGGGTGATGTTTCTTAGGGAATCTTCAACTATTTTTAATGAGTGTTTTAACTGTAGTCAAATGCAAATGCCTGGAATGCCTCTTGGACATTAAGCGCGAAACTGCTGCCAGGCAATCTTAATCTGTTGTTGGTTTGCTTGAAAACGTGAGAAATTGCTCCAAGAGTTTCACATTGCTTTTACAATTACCCGTAAATTCATTGGCAAAGTGCTTTTTTTGAATTATAGTAAAAAAGTAACAGAAAAACAAGTAAAAAACAACATAAAACAACAAAAAAATAGAAAAAATAGAAAAACCATGTAAAAGGGCAAATAATGCGTCATAAACGATGATTTCACTGGAAGAACCGCCTTGGCGTTAATCTTGGCATGAATTCACAGTGCAATTTCATCGTGAAATGCCACCGACAAGTTCTTAGAAAAAGTAACATTCCCACAAGACATTTTATCAAAGGAAGGTTACATTACGCCTAAATGCCATCTTCAAGGAGAACTCAAAATCTCCTTTCGCCATCAGTTAATACACCAATAAGATTTCATTCACCACTTCATCCATCTGATGTAGAGCATCATGAGCATCACGACCGTCTTTGGCTTCGACATGGAGACCGACATCGGGAGCTGGACTCCCTGGTACAAGGGCTTCCGTCCCGGCACGGAGAACATTCTTCGCGTCCTGAAGGAGAACGACGTGCACGCGACCTTCTTCTTCACGGGGGACGCGGCACAGAAGAACCCCGAGGTGGTGGCGATGGTGCGGGACGCCGGCCATGAGATCGGCGCGCACTCGCTCTACCACGAGACCGTGGGCGACCAGCTTTTCGACATCCCCGGAATGATTCCGCCGTTGCCGGAGGAGGTCTCCCACCGCCTGGAGCGCAACACCGAAATCATCGAGAAGATCGCAGGCGTTCGGCCCTCCTGCTTCCGCAGCCCACGGCTCTTCGGCTCGACCGCCGTCTGCAATGCGCTGGAAGACTTGGGCTATCATGCCGATGCCTCTTATCCTATGTACTATTACCGCGAGCGTCTCGAACCCTACCACCCCAGCCGCGAGGACTGGACAAAGATTGGCGACCTGAAGCTCGTCGAGCTACCCAATTTTGCCGACCTCTCGATGGAGTCCCATGACCCCTACGGACGTGACATGGACCAGTGGCCGCTGTGGCGCACGGAGGACGCGGAGGCCGTGATGAAGCACTTGCGCGGGTATTGCGCCTACTGCGAGTCGCACGGTGCCAACCCGTTCATCTGCATGTATATGCACCCCTGGGAGTTCGCCGAGATGCCAAAGGGGCTGCTCTACTACGGCGAGGGGGCGGTGCTCCCCGACCAGACCTTTGTCAAGAACTGCGGCGAATACGCCACCGAACAGTTCGACGTCCTCATCAAGAAACTCAAGGCATTCGGCTCCAGCTTCAAGATGGCCAAGGAAATCACTTGTTAAATTAGCAATTAGCAATTTGTAATTAGCAATTTAGAGTCAATAACCGTGTAAACGCAAGGAGACAAAATGGATCAAGCACTGAAAATCCCCCGCAGCGAATTTCACGACCGCATCGCACGCTTCCAGGCGCGCATCCAGGCGGCCGGGCTGGACGCCTGTCTGGTTCACGGCAACGAGTCCGACATGGCGAATGTGCGCTACCTTACCGAGCAGTGGCCGACCTTCGAGGCGGCGGCCGTCTTTGTGCCCGCCGTGGGCACGCCGGTGCTCATCACTGGTCCCGAAAGTGGCAAGTACGGCCTGGGTCGCAATGCGCTTCCGACGGTGAAGTCGATGCTCACCTACCGCGAGATGGCGGAACCCGACTACCCCGGAATGAAACTGGACACCTACGCGGACGTGGTGAAGGCCGCGATGGGTGACCGTCCGCTGAAGAAACTGGGCATCTGCAGTTGGGCGATCACCCCGCTGCCGGTGTGGTTCGCACTTAAGGAGCAATTGCCCGAGGTCGAAATCGTCAAGGCCGACGAGACGCTGCTGCCGCTGCGCTATGTCAAGTCCGCCAACGAGTTGGCGTGCATGCGCGAGGCCTTCCGCGTTGCCGAGACCGCAGTGGACGCAATTCTGGGCGAGATCAAGCCCGGAATGACGGAATTCCAGGTCATCGGCATCGCCCAGCGCGAGATCTACAGGAACGGCGGCGAATACGAGGGCCACGCGCTCTACTGCTTCTGCGGCGAGCGCACCAACAACGCCATCTGCCGTCCCAGCCACAACACCCTCAAGGAGCATCAGCTCATCCAGCTCAACATCGGCGCTCGCGTGGACGGGTATTCCTCCTCCATCGGCATCCCGCTCTCCTTCGGCGCACTGCCCGCCGAGCAGGAGAAGCTGGTCAAGTTCGGTCTGGAGGCGCACCTGCACTCCATCGCGCAGACCGGCGTGGGCAAGAACGTCGGCGAGCTGGTGCGCGCCTATGAACAGTGGGTGCGCGACCAGGGCTACGGCGACTACCTGGTCTATGGCCCCTTCCACTCCATCGGCATGATGGAGGTCGAGCGCCCATGGATGGAGTCCACCTCCGAATACACCCTCGAGGCCAACATGACATTCCAGGCCGACACCTTCTTCTCCGGCAAGGATTTCGGACTGCGCTGGGAGAAGGGCATCATCATCCGGCCCGACGGAACCGAGGTCCTCGGAAGCAAATACAACCAGCCTGTCGTACTGTAGGAAAAACATCATGACTTCAAGCAAGGACATCCTCGCAAGTGCACTGCGACAACGCGTCGGTGACGGAACCGTGTATGTCTCCGGCGAACTCCAGGGACGCATTTTCGCCGAACTGGACGGACGTCTTCTGCACCGGCTGGATGTCGCTTTGGCGGCCAATCCTTCGCCCGCCGAGTTCAACAACCTCGGCGGGAACTCCCTCTGGCCTGCCCCCGAAGGCGGACCATTCGCCTTCAACTATCCGCCGGATGGCGGAGCGTGGTATGTGCAGGAGGGCATCAACGCCGTCCCCGCACAGCCATTGGCGGACGGCTTTGGCGTGCAGAAAACCATCCGCCTGGTGAATCGCAAGGGCGTGGAGGGCGAATTGCGCTACCGCCGAGTCGTCACGCCGCAGGAAGCCACGCTCGCCCATAAATATGGTCTAAAGGGCTTGGCGTACCGAGCTGAGGACTCCTTCACGCTTGGTGAACCGCTGAATGATTTCCTGCTGGCGGCATGGAGCCTGGAGCAATTCGATCTTACTCCGAGGACGTTTGCCTTCGGAAAACTCGCCCAGCCAAGGCTCCACGGCGAGTTCTACAGCGACCCCGCGCCATATATCGACTGGGCGGAAGGCTGTTTCCGTTTCCGTTTCGAGGCGAACGAACGCCTTCAGGTCGCCCTCCCGGAAACCGCCGTTCCAGAGTATGTCGGAGCGGTTGTTCCTGAATATAATTTGTTGATTGTAAGAAAAATATGTGATTATGACAAGGGCGTGAGGATCGATATCGCGGACAACGACCAGCCGCGCGGTCCCTTCGCCGAATGCGATGCCTGCAGCATCTTCTATGGTCCGGACGCGCGTTTCTTCGAACTGGAGACCATCGCACCTGTCCGGCAGGACGCCGATGGCCGTACCATCGGCAGCCGCCTCGTCTCCGAGACGCAGTTCTACCAGGGTGCCATCGAAGACCT
>JAFXSU010000233.1 GCA_017525435.1 Victivallales bacterium | reverse complement strand
GCAGTGGGTGTCAAGCTGGCGGCGAGTTTCGGATGCGTCGTCACTGGAGCCTGGCTGTGAGTATGGAAAAGCGCGACCGAGAGCAACACGGCTGCTGCTGCGGCAAAGCCCAATAGTGCTTGGCGACACCGACGCAAGCGCCGGCGTGCGGCCAGAATGCCACGGCAACCCGCGACAACACGGGAGTCAAGTTCTGGCGAAGGCGTAGGCGGCGAGACCAGCGTGAGGAGTTTCGCGAAGTCACGGCACTCCGCACAGTTGTCCAAATGCGCCTGGGTGGCGGAGGACAATTGGGAATGCTGAAGCAATTGGTTTTGACAGTCTTGGCAGTTCATGGCGACCTCCTCAAAGAAAATCAGCGAGAATTTTCCGGAGATTCTGGACGGCATAATGCATTCTTCCAAGGGCCGTGTTGAGCGAGATGCCTTTTTGGGCGGCGATGTCTTTGAAGGCAATGCCTTGGGAACGCAGTGCTATGATTTCGCGTTGTTCGATTGGAAGCTGCTGGATGGCCGCGGCAAGTGCCTGCTGGCGTTGATCGTAGGAGAGCTCTTCGTCAGGGGAGCGGTCGGGCGCGGGGTAGCTTTCGGGCACCTCATCGTCACCGAAGTGTTTCCGCGAACGGAAGAAATCCATCACGAGGTTGTGGGCGATACGGCAGAGCCAGGCAAGGAATCGTTGCTGGTCAGTGTAGCGTCCGAGGTTCTGGGTCGCCTTGAGCCAAGTCTGCTGGAAGATGTCGTCCACCACATCGGCGCGACCTGGAAGGAGTCGGTGGAGATAGGAGAAAAGCGGGAGTCGGTAGCGGTTGTACAGCACCTCAAATGCTTGGTCGTCTCCCTGTCGGCACAATGCTAACAGCTCGGCGTCTCCGGGCTGGGGTACTGGCGTGTGTTGTGCCGTGGTCATACCGATAAACGAAAAGGGTGAATGTTTATTTTGTGGATTCACACAAAATACGGGATTTTTTGTTCAAAAGATTACCGCGTCACTTGGCGACTCGAATCCATGGATAGGGGGTGATGGTGAAATCCTCGGGATGTTTTTGCAACCATCCACGCAGGATTTCACGGGTGTTCTTGCCGGTGTTTGTGCACTTGGCGGCAGGATTGGCGAGGATGCGCCGTAGGATCGGAGTTCGACCGCCGCCGGCTGCCGTGTGGGAGTTGAGGACAACGCGGTAGCGTCGGTCTGGCACTGGTGCGGCCTGGCCTGGGCCGATGCCCGTGATGTGCGCTTTGCCGGCTCCATCGATGATTACATCGCCACCCCAAAAGCCGCAATAGGTATATACCTTCCGCTGGGACCACTGTTCTGCAATGACTTCCTCCAGTTCTTCGGCAGTGAGTTCGGCGGTGACGGCGGTGTTCTCGTAGGGAACGACCGCAAAAAGGTCGGCGCCGGTGATGGGCTTCCCGGCGGGCAGACCGGTCTCGGAAAGGGTGCCGTGGAGGGCGACCTCGGCACCAGTTGCCTCTGCCAGCGCAGTGCAGATGAGTTCGCTGATGGGGCAGGAGACGCCGGGTTGTCCTTTGGCGTTGACCTCGTTCTTCAATGGAGCGTGGAGAATGGTGGCTTCCACCGTGGCCGCTTCGGTGATGACTTCAGAAAGCATCTCCATGACAAGCCGGTCCGGCGGAGTGTCCAGGACGGTCTGTACCAGCCGTGAAGTGATCTGCGTTACGCGGTGTTCGACACGGTCAATCGTTATTTCAGCCACTCCGATAAACTCGCCATGGGCGGCGGGCTGTAGATACCATGAGTGGCTGATGCCTTGTCCAGGGAAGGTGCGGTGGGTGTGGCCGCCGAGAATCAGGTCGATTTCGGGAAAACGGTAGGCGATGGCGGCGACTTCATTGACACCGCGTGGGTCATTTTGGCGGCTGGTAAGTCCTTGATGGATAGCAAGGATAATGACATCTGGCTTGGCCTGGAGCACCTCCGGGAGAACGCGCTTCAAGGTCGCCATGGCGGTCTCGACCTCAAAGGCCTCGCGGAAGTCGTCCAAATACCAATTGGGCAGAAAAGAGGCGGTCAAGCCGATCACCGCAATGCGTAACTCTTGAAATACGAATAGCTTCCAGGTGGGATAGCGGTTTTCCAGCGGCGTGCCTCGGGGCCAGAGGTTTCCGCAGAGCATGGGGACTGGGCAATTGTCGGTCAAGGACAGGAAATTCTCGAGTCCGAAGTCGAACTCGTGGTTGCCCGGCACCCAGATATCGCAGCCCATTGCGGAGAGGGCATTTAGGATGGGACGCCCTTTGCAGATGGCACCGGCTAGGCTTCCCTCGATGGTGTCGCCAGTGTCGATGTGGAGAACCGGTCCTGGTGCATCGTGCCGAAGTGTCTTGAGGACAGTGGACAATTGGGCAAAAGAGGTCGGGGAGATCGCATCGCCGGTGAGGTTGGCGTGGAGGTCTGTGGTGTGGAGAATACGAACCACGCATTCCTCCGCTGTGGCGACCATGCACCACAGAAGCAGGAGGAATACGCGTGGTAATTTATTCATAAATTATTTGGAATCAGTTGGTTGAGATGTATTTATCGTGATTCCGAGTTCGGCGAGTTGCTTGGGGTCCACATCACTGCTTGGCGCATCCATCATGAGGCATGCCGCCTTGGCAGTCTTCGGGAATGCGATAGTGTCTCGGATGGAATCAGCGCCGGTGATGAGCATCACGAGTCGGTCGAAGCCGAGGGCAAGACCGCCGTGCGGAGGCGCCCCGAAGGAGAATGCATCGAGGAGATGTCCGAAGCGTTCCCGTGCGGACTCGGGGGAGATTCCGAGGGTCTCGAACATCAGGCTCTGGAGCGCGGGCTCGTGGATACGGATGGAGCCGCCGCCGGCCTCGCAGCCGTTCAAGACAATGTCGTAGGCGCGTGCGCGGACCTTTCCGGGTTCGGTCTTGAGGAGCGGCAGATCTTCGTCCATCGGCCGGGTGAAAGGATGGTGTTCGGCTACCCAGCGTTGCTCCTCGAAGTCCCAGTCGAATAGTGGGAACTCTGTGAGCCACAAGAAGTTGAATTTGTCTTTCGGGATAAGGTCGTGGGTATTGGCCAGATCGAGTCGAACGCGTCCGAGAGCATTGCAGGCCACGCGGAACGAGATGTCTGCGACCAGCAGCAGGAGGTCGCCGGGTTTGGCGTCAAGCGCAGTCTTGAGCGCTGTGGTTTCGGTTTCCGTTAAGAACTTGGCGGCCGGTCCGTTGAGGGCGCCGTTTTCATCCACCTTGAGAGTGACCAATCCCTTGGCACCCATAAGCTTGGCGGATTCGGTAAGGGCGTCGATGCCCTTGCGGGAGATCGCGGCGGCCAGGTCGGTCGCATTGAGCGCCTCGATGGTGCCGTTGGCCTCCACGGCGGACTGGAAGGGCTTGAAGGTAGAGTCCTTGAAGAGTGCGGTGACATTCTGCATCTCCATGCCGAAACGGGTGTCCGGCTTGTCAGAGCCGTAGCGCGTCATCGCATCCTTCCAGGTGATGCGCGGGAAGGGCAGCTGGACATCGATGCCTTTGACCTCTTTCATCACGGCGGCGAGGATCTTCTCGGTGATGTCCTGCACGTCCTTCTCCTCCACGAAACTCATTTCGAGGTCAACCTGGGTGAACTCGGGTTGGCGGTCGGCGCGCAAGTCTTCGTCACGGAAACACCTGGCGATCTGGAAGTAGCGCTCCACTCCGCCGACCATGAGCAGCTGCTTGTACTGCTGGGGCGACTGAGGCAGGGCATAGAAGGCGCCGGGCTTCACGCGAGAGGGCACGAGGTAGTCGCGTGCGCCTTCGGGCGTGGATTTGGTGAGGATGGGAGTTTCGACCTCGATGAAGCCATTCTGGTCCAACACGGTGCGGATGACATGGGCGATCTGGTGGCGGAGTCGCAGAGTGTCAAGCAACCCGCTGCGGCGCATGTCGAGGTAGCGGTATTTAAGGCGGAGGTCGTCGGATGCCGCCGGGTCGTCCAGGTTGTAGGGCATGGGCGCGGCCTGGTTGAGGACTTTCAAGTCGTCCACGGCGACTTCGATGGCACCGGTGGCGCGTTTGGCGTTCACCATGTTCTCGGGACGGGCCTGGACGGTGCCGCCGACTTGCAGAACCCACTCTTCGCGAATGGGTTTTGCAATCTCAGCAATCTGCGGTGCAGTGGCGGGGTCGATGACCAGCTGGGTAATGCCTTCACGGTCCCGAAGGTCAATAAAAAGCATTCCGCCTAAGTTACGGCAGGAGTTCACCCAGCCGCAGAGGGAGACGCGCTGGCCGACGTTGGCCAGGCCGAGTTCATTGCAGTGATGCGTGCGGTTCATTTTCAAATTAGCAATT
>JAFXSU010000232.1 GCA_017525435.1 Victivallales bacterium | reverse complement strand
ATGAGGAAAAGCCTTGACATCGGAAATTAGGAATTGTGCCGTCCCGCGTCCCAAGTCTCAAGTCCCGCGTCCAAGTCTCAAGTCTCAAGTCCCAAGTCCCAAGTCCCAAACCTCGAGGGACTCAGGTCTCAGGTCTCCCGTTTCGTTGCCTTTACGGAAGCATCGTTCTAAAAATAGGATGGATGGCTGAGATTCCATGGAAATTTCCTGCGAAGTAAGACAGAACTCCTTATAGGATTTATATTAAATAGATATTCTTTTTCATACATCTCATCGGGGTCGGCATGTCGCCGGCCTTTCACTCACGGAGGATTCAGTTGAAAGTTCTGGTCATCAATTCGGGTAGTTCGTCCTTGAAGTACACATTGTTCGACATGGCGGACGAGAGCGTGCTTTGCAAGGGTTTGGTGGAACGCATCGGTCTGGAGGGTACGAACATGACCTACCAGGCGCACGGGCAGAAGTTCGAGGCTCCGCTGGACATCAAGAAGCACAGCGAGGCGCTCAAGTCCATCACCGCGAAGATGACCGATCCCGAAATCGGCGTGATCAAGAGCCTCTCCGAAATCGGCGCAATTGGCCACCGCGTTCTGCACGGCGGCATGGATTTCAGCGAACCAACGCTGGTGGACGATGCGGTGAAGGCCTCCATCCGCAAGTACTTCGTGCTCGGGCCGTTGCACAACCCCGCGAACCTGGGTGGCATCGAGGCGTGCGAGGAGAGCTTCCCCGGCATCCCGAATGTCGCGGTCTTCGACACCGCGTTCCACATGTCGATGGGTCCCGAGGCATACATGTATGCCATCCCCCGCAAATACTACGAGAAATACGCGGTGCGCAAGTACGGCTTCCACGGCACCAGCCACAAGTATGTCTATGGAAAGGCCTGCGAATACCTCAAGCTGGATCCCGCGAAGGCGAAGATCATCTCCTGCCACCTGGGCAACGGCTCCAGCCTCTGCGCCGTGAAGGGCGGAAAGGTCGTGGACACCTCCATGGGACTCACCCCGCTGGCCGGTCTCGTGATGGGAACCCGCTCCGGTGACGTGGATGCCGCCGTGGTGACTTTCCTCCAGCAGCAGGAGGGCCTCTCCGCCGCCGAAATCGACACCATGCTCAATAAGAAGTCCGGCTTCCTCGGAGTCTCCGAACGCTCCAGCGACATGCGCGACATCCGCCAGGCCATGGCCGACGGCGACCCCAAGGCCACCGAGGTCTATAAGATGTTCCTCCATCGCCTTACCCACTACATCGGGGCATACTACCTCCTCCTCGGCGGAGCCGACGCAATCCTCTTCACCGGCGGAATCGGCGAAAACTCCTACGAGACTCGCGTGGACATCGTCAAAAATCTCGCACCGCTGGGATGCACGCTCGACGAACAGGCCAACGCCTGCCGCGGCAAGATGTGCACCATCTCCACCCCCGACTCCAAGCTCACCGCCATCGTGATGCCCACCAATGAAGAACTCATGATTGCGATGGAGACGGTTAAAATTTGTGCTAAGTAGTTAATAATTAATAAGTTAAATAGATTTTAAAGGAAGCAAGCCATGAGCCTCATTGACAAGCTGATTGCAAAGGCCACCACCGCCTACAAAACCGTCGTTCTGCCCGAGGGCCAGGATCCCCGCGTGATCAAGGCCGCCCAGATTATCGCCAACCGCAAGATGGCGAAGGTCATCGTGCTGGCCACTCCCGCCGAACTGCCCGACAAGTCCGTCTTTGACGGCATGGATGTCGAGGTAATCGATTGGACCAACTCCCCCTGGAAGGACGAGCTGGCGAATCTCTTCTACGAGCGCCGCAAGGCCAAGGGCGTGACTCTGGAGCAGGCGCAGGAGCAAATCAAGAACCGCCTCTATTTCGCGGACTTGATGATCAAGGCCGGCCATGGTGACGCGATGGTCGCCGGCTCCATCGCCTCCACCGGCGACATGCTGCGCGCGGCGTTCCACTGCATCGGCACCGCCCCCGGAATCAAATCCGCCTCCTCCTGCTTCGTGATGGACCTCAAGACTCCCGCCCCGAACGGCGAGCAGACGCTTCTCTTCGCGGACTGCGGAGTGAATCCGAACCCGGACGCCGAGGGTCTGGCCGACATCGCCATGGCCACCATCGCCACCTGTCAGTCCCTCCTGGGCAAGCAGCCCCATGTCTCCTTCCTGTGCTACTCCACCAAGGGCAGCGCCAAGAGCGAGATGGTGGACAAGATGCGCACCGCCGCCGAAATCACCATCCAGCGCGTGAAAGAGCAGGGCGTTGACGCCATCGTGGACGGCGAGCTGCAGGCCGACGCCTCCCTGGTGCCTGCCGTCGCGGCGCAGAAGGCCCCGACCAGCCCGCTGAAGGGCACGGCGAATGTGCTGATCTTCCCGGATTTGAACTGCGGAAACATCTGCTACAAGATGGTCCAGCGTCTGGCCGGTGCCGAGGCCTACGGCCCGATTATGCAGGGCGTGGCCAAGCCGATCAGCGACCTCTCCCGTGGCTGCTCCGCCGAGGACATCGCCGGAGTCGCGGCCATCACCATCTGCCAGGCGATGTAAGCCTGCCACAGGATGCAGATTCCCACCTTCCGCCACAGCACGTTGCGGGTGGGTGGGTCCTCATATCTCATTCCTCATTCCTCATTCCTCATTCTCTTCCGCTCCGGTAGCTCAGTGGATAGAGCAGTAGTTTCCTAAACTATTGGTCGGCGGTTCAAGTCCGCCCCGGGGTACCAGTTTTACCTGGAAAACGCCACCTTTTGCCAAGCAGGAGGTGGCTTTTTTTCAAACTGCGTCAGCCGTCATTTACTCCCTTCTACATGAACATATTACGATGCCAAGTCGCGCTTCTGCTGGTCGCTCTGTCTATCCTGAGTCATGCGCAGTCCATGCATGACCGCTGGTTCTATGTCAGTCGTTCCCTTGAGAACGACAAGGATATCGAGGAGCTTTTTCCGCTGGTTGAAACGGCTTCCCGCGCCGGTCTGAATGGCATGCTCCTGTCCTGCGGAGTCGAAAACTATTCCGACTGGTCTCCGAAGCGGAAGGCGCATCTGCAGGCGTTTCGTCGCCATTGTGACTCGCACGGCATCGAAATCATTCCCATCATCTGGTCCATTGGCTATGGCACCATGCTCGGCAAGAACCCCAATCTCTGTGCCGGAATGCCCGTCCCGGATGTGCCGTATGTAGTGAAGGGAAAGGAAGCGACCGTCATGGCGCAGGAAAACCCTGTCGTCCCCAATGGCGATTTTGAACTCCATGACGGGAATGTGTTTCCGTTCCAGGGGTGGATTGACCGGCCGGGCGTCGTCTCCTTTGCGGACACGAAGATTCGCTATGGCGGAACATGCTCCATCCGACTGGAGAACTTCGCTTCGGATCCCATCGGCGGCCATGGACGCATCTGCTTCAAGACGACTCTGCGCCCCAATACCATATACCGCCTTTCCTGCCAGGTCAGGGTGGAGGACTTCTCGGAGAATCCACCCCATGCCTTCCGATTGCAATTCTATGGCGGAGCGGAACCCCGGTTGCTGTCCAGCGTCCAGCCGACCGTTGACATGCAAGGAGGCTGGACAAATGTCTCCATGGTATTTTCCTCCGGCGACTTGTCGGAGGGCAATCTCTATGTGGGCGTGTGGGAAGGAAAATCCGGAAAAGTCTGGATTGACGACCTGAAACTCGAAATTGCCGGAGTGAATGAGGTGCTGCGCCGTCCGGGTACGCCATTTGTCGTGCGCAATGCCTTAACCGGACAAGTCTATGAGGAAGGCAAGGACTATGAGCCGATTCCACCCCTGAAACGCTTTCTGGGGGATGACGAGGCGTTTGCGGAGAGCCTGGTCCTGAAGTTGACCGACCATTCTGCCATCCGGGACGGCGACCGGCTTGCCGTCAGCTATTACCGTCCCGTCCGAAACGGCAGGCAACGCACGACCTGCATGTCGGAGCCGATGCTTTACGACCTGCTGGAGAAATCCGCCCATGAGATTGCCGAAGCGCTTCAACCGCGAAAGTGGTTCCTCAGCATGGATGAAATCCGCGCGGGAGGCACCTGCGCCGCCTGCATGGCGCGAAACACGGACATGGCGCATATCCTCGCCGACTGCATCACACGGCAGTGCCAGTTCATTCGTGAGGTCTGCCCCGATGCCGAAATCTACATCTGGTCGGACATGCTTGATCCGGCTCACAACGCCCACGACAACTACTATCGTTGCAAAGGCACCTTCGCGGGCGTCTGGAACCTCATTCCCAAGGACCTCATCATCGCCTGCTGGTACAATGGAAGGAAGGCCATGCCATTCTTCTCCGGCCTGGGCTTTCGCACGCTTGGAGCCGCATACTATGACGCCGACACCCTGGATGGCTGTCGTGAATGGCTTCAGATATGCCGCGAGACTCCAGGCTGTCGTGGCATCATGTATACCTCGTGGCAAAACAAATATCAGCTCCTCGAACCATTTGGCGAAATGATCCGTGCCGCTGAATGAAAAGCGCCCTCATCGCCGTCCGCCGTCTCAGGTCCCGCCGAACTGGCCAATCAAGAAAAACGGTCGTTTTCAGGCCGCTTTTGCCATCCGTGGATATATATGCCTGAACGCCCCTTGAGGGCCGTAGGGGCCATCCCTGTGGCCGTTAGGGGCATTGCACGGTTCCCAAAAGCCGTTTCCACATGCCCGAAACGCCAGATTTTGCTCTTGCAAAACTCTGCCTTTTAAGGAACAAGGTCATCCGCTATAACGGACGCAATCGCAGGCGGTCGTCGAACATCTATATAATACATAACTCCCCCGATTCACGCGGAACCGGGGGTATGTATAGGCAGGGAAGGATTCGCTACGCCTCGACGATCTTGGCATCGACGGCGTTCTTCTGGACGGAGGCGATGCCTTTCTTCAGCGCCGCGTCAGTGGGATAGGTCTCGCTCTGGCCGATGACCTGGGTGTTCTTCGCCTTCAGGACGAAATACTTCTCGCCATTCTTGGCGTCCTTGACCTCGAAGCGTGCCGCATCGGCGGCGTTCTTCTGGACGGAGGCGATGCCCTTCTTTGCGTAGGCCAGCGCCTTGTATTGCTGGCTGGTCAGAATGACCTCGCCGTTGGCGGCCTTCAGGTTGAAGAAGAACTTTCCGTTTGCTGTGGTCTTGATCTCGAATTTTCCAGGCATTGCAGTCTCCTGTTTAGCGATGAAGTGAACGGCCCCACGCGGAGCCACTTCGACTAATATAGTGCATTTCCCGTGGAAATATGATGATATGGCGTGTTTTGGTGAACGGAAAACCGCAACCGGCGTGTTTTTGTGTTTCGCTGCACTGCTGTCCAGCGGAGCGATGTAGCGCTGGCGCCCCGCCACCACGGGGTTAATTCACGATTCAGGTTTTTGATAAACTAATTTGATGAACCAATGGGGCACCATTGATGTGTAGCACGTCCACCTGCCTTCATTCAGTTCAGCAATATAACGGAAGCCACTGCCCGAATTATCGAAAAAGAACCCCCGGTCAAGGTGGGGGATTGCCGCTGTCACATTGTCAAGACAACGCTGGAAACGCTCGACAATCTTCTCGTATGGGACATCATGGCCTCCCTCCTGCACACGCGTAGCCACGCGATTGATGTTGATTTCAGGACATTCAGTCGCAACGAAATACAAATAAGTGCGGAAGCCTTTGTCATGTGCGGTCTTCAAAAGTTCTATCTTGGAAGGATGTGAAAAGACCGTTTCGCAGGAAAAACTGATGCGGTTGGCCAGATATTCAGAACGGAAGAAATCGGCCAGCAAAGCAATAGTGTAGGAATTAACAGCTTCTCTGGAAAAAACGACAAAATCGTCTTCGATGTGAATTGCTTGCGAAGTAAAAAAAGCCTTATGCCTTTCGGGAAAAGTTGATTGACTGGCAAAAGCCAGTAGGGATTTGTTTTCCATCGGCAAAGGGCAGGCTGTTTTCAATGTGTCGCTTATCTCCGCAAACATCATATCGGCATTAACATAATGATAGAGGTTGACGGAGTAGTTCTTGGAGAGCCACTCTGCAAGTGTGCTTTTGCCTGACCCGTTAGGGCCTGCGAACATGCGCAATCGAGGAATCATGGAACCAGGTTCTCCTTGATGATTTCCTCGTGTCCATCAGGGAATAAACGAATAAGATTCTTGCCTTTGACAAACACGGCTGGAATGCCTTTGTCCAGAAGACGTTTTATTGCAGCTTGGCCTGCCTCCCAAGCGACCTTTGAAAGCTTGCGAACATCCTCTGGCTGCTGAGATTCATCGGTCAGGTATTCGACAGGAGCCAGTGTGCCGTCAGCCATTCTGATATGTGTGATGCGTTCTTCTGTCATTTCGTCTTGTCCGTTGAATCTATCGGTGAAATTGCATATTGCACGTACACAGTAAAATGTATGTGCAATTCCTGGTTTTTCAAGTGTCTTGCTGTTAGAAAGAAGCGAAAAACTGGCTTTAATTCCTGTCAAAATCAGTTCTGGAATTTCAGCGACAGCCCTTCATGATCATCTTTCGGTCATCAATTCGGTCGGTCAAAACATTGCGCAGGTGAAGTCTCGCTGGCATGAGCAGAAGTCGTCGCCGCCGACAAACGAAAGGGGCTGCTGCCGTTTGGCAACAGCCCCGTGTTGTTCAATGCCTTTTCAGAGTTCGGCTAGCC
Source organism: Victivallales bacterium (assembly GCA_017525435.1). Classification (GTDB taxonomy): domain Bacteria; phylum Verrucomicrobiota; class Lentisphaeria; order Oligosphaerales; family Oligosphaeraceae; genus RGIG1601. The sequence continues at coordinate 5,872 of JAFXSU010000232.1, read as the reverse complement.
TTTTCGGGCCATTTCGCGCAGTTCCGTCCGGCGGATTTTTCCGCTGGGCGTCTTGGGCATCGCGTCGATGAACTCGATTTGGCGTGGATACTTGTAGGGCGCGGTGTTCTTCTTCACGTAGTCCTGAATTTCCTTGCACAGCGCCTCGTTGCCGATCTTGCCTGGGGTGAGGACGATGTACGCCTTCACAATCTGCCCGCGCACGGGATCGGGGGCGCCGACCACCGCGCATTCCAGCACGTATGGCAGCTCCATCATCACGCTCTCGACCTCGAAGGGGCCGATGCGGTAGCCGGAGGACTTGATGAGGTCGTCGCAACGTCCGACATACCAGAAGTATCCATCTTCGTCCTTCCACGCGGTGTCGCCGGTGTGGTAGAAGCCGTCATGCCAGCTTTCGGCAGTCTGATCGGGCATCCGATAGTATTCGAGGAAGAGTCCTGGCAGGTCGTACTTTTCGGCACGGACGCAGATTTCGCCGACCTCGCCAGGGGGGACCTCCTTTCCATCGGGATCCAGCAGGGCGATGTCGTAGGGCGGAACGGGCTTGCCCATGGAGCCTGGCTTCGGCGTCATGCCGATCAGGTTGGCGAGCAGGAGCGTGCTTTCGGTCTGTCCAAAGCCCTCCATGATGTTCAATCCGGTGGCCTTCTTGAAAAGGTTGAAGACCTCCGGGTTCAGCGCCTCGCCGGCGGTCGCGGCGTATTGGATGCAGGAGAGGTCGTACTTGCTCAGGTCCTCGCGGATGAAGAAGCGGTACATCGTGGGCGGAGCGCAGAAGGTCGTCACGTTGCTCTCCCGAATGAGTGGCAGGAGGTCCGCCGCATCGAAGCGGTCGAAGTCATAGACCAGGACCGCGCTTTCGCAGAGCCACTGGCCGTAGAGCTTGCCCCACAGCGCCTTGCCCCAGCCGGTGTCGGAGATGGTCAGATGCAGTCCGCCGGGCTGGACATGGTGCCACCAGCGCGCAGTCATGATGTGCGCGAGCGAATAGGTGTGCGCGTGCACGACCATCTTCGGGTAGCCGGAGGTGCCGGAGCTGAAGAACATGATTGCTGGGTCGGTCGCACGAAGATCCGCCGGACGAGCGAACTCGTCGCCGAACGCGGCCATCTCCTTGTCGAAGTCATGTTCGCCGGGACCGGCTTCGCCGACCACGATGCGCAGCTTCACATTGGGGCACTTTGCCTGTGCGGCGGCGACGTGCGCGGGGATGCCGTCGTCGGTGACGTAGATCACTGCGGAGACGCCCGCCTTCTCGAAGCGGTACACGATATCCTTTTCCTGAAGCTGGTTGGTTGCGGGAATCGCGATTGCGCCGATGCGGTGCAGGGCGGTCACGATGAACCAGAACTGGTAGCGTCGTTTAAGCACGAGCATGACGCGGTCGCCCTTCTTGATGCCGAGGCTGGTCAGGTAGTTCGCGGTGCGGCGCGACTCCCTTGCCATTTCGGCGAAGGTGAATTCGCGTTTGTTGTGGTGCTTGTCGATGTAGAGCATGCACCGCTGGTTCGGGAGCTTCTTCGCCAATTCATCCAGGCCGTCGAAGGCGAAATTATAGTTCTCTGGATAGTGGAACTTGACCGCTTCGAGCTTTCCGTCTGGGGTGAAGGTCTCGTCGAGGAAGCGATGGTAGAAGACCGCGGGGTTGGCGGCGGGGTCGATGGCTTCCTGAAGATGGGGCAGAACGGCTTTCTGCTCATCATCTTCGCCCTTGATGACCACGGCGAGGAATTCGCATGGTTCGTAGCCGATGGCGAGTTCGCCGTGGGGCAGGGAGGAGTTGTACAGCACGCTGTCGCCAGGGTGCATGATTTCGACCTTGTCCTCGAACTGGACCTTCAATGTGCCCTTGAGGATGTAGTCGAACTCCTCGCCCGCGTGGGTCTGGAGCGTGATGGGAGTGTTCTCCGGCTGTGGCGGAGCCTTCACGAGGAAGGGCAGCACTCCGCGGTCTTTCATCAGCGAAGCCAGATGGAGATATTCGAAGCCACCCTTGCGGCGGATCGGCATGCCTTCGCCCTGACGGTTCAGGTGGTAGCTGGAGAGCCTGGGCGAGTGCCCCGTCACCAGCTGGCTGATATCCACGCCGAAACGCTCCGCGCAACGGAGAAGGAAGGTGAACGAGAAATCGACCTTTCCCTCTTCGTGGTCACGGTAGTCCTGTTCACTCACGCCGGTAATGATCGCCATTTCCTGCTCGGAAATCTCGAGAATCGTGCGCAATTCACGAAGACGGCGACCAACATCGGCAAATTGAGTGTCCATGACTTTTTTCTCCTATCGTGTGGGTTGTTTATGACTGTGCATTTTGCATTTTGGTAAAGCCGAGTTTGCACGCCTCGGCATTCATTTTAACAATCTTGTCTTTGCCTGCAAAGCATTCCGCGATCGCGGCTTCGGCGGTCTCCTGGAACTTCGCGGCATCGGCGGGGGTGAGGTAGTATTTGGTCAGCATTGCGCCGATGGCACCGAGCATGACGGCGTTGGCGCACTTGAGGTTGCCGAACTCCTCGGCGATGTCTCCGGCGCTGATGGCGATTGCCTTCTGGCCGGGCTTGACCTTCGGAGCGTCCTTGATGGTCGAGCTGTCGTACATCAGCACGCCGTTCTCGCCAAGCTCAGGCAGATACTTGTCGAGCGACGGCCGGTTGAGGACGACGAGCAGGTCGCAGTTGCTGTCCACGATTGGGGAGCCGATGGCACCCTTGTTCAGGATTACCGCGCAGTTGGCGGTGCCGCCACGCATCTCCGGACCGTAGCTGGGCAGCCACGAGACATTGAGGTTGCGGTATTTGCCCATCGCAGCCAGAATCAGACCGAGGCTCAGCACGCCCTGGCCGCCGAATCCGCCGATCTTGACGCGCAGTTCGCGGTCGAAGAGCGGAGAGTCGAGCGACTCGTGCGCTTCATTTCCGCCGGGCATGGCGCGGTAGAGGGTCTCTTCGACCTTCTCGCGGTCATAGACCGGCACGGCGCGCTTGACGGGTTCACGCTCGTCCGCGACATCCTTGAAGACGCCGAGCGGGAAGTACTTGGTCATGTTCTCCTCGATGAACTTGTCCATGTCGGCGGGCTTCAGCTTGAGGTTGACCGGGCAGCCGGAAAGCACTTCGACGAAGGCGAAGCCCTTCTTCTCCATGCTGATTTGGATTGCCTTGCGGACTGCCTTGCGCGCCTTGAGGATGTTCGCGGGGGAGGTCAGCGCCACGCGCTCGACATACACCGGAGCCTCCAGCTGGGAAACCATCTCGCAGACCTTCAGGGGGTATCCCTCGGTGAGCGCATTGCGCCCGTAGGGGCTGGTCGTGGTCTTCTGTCCTAGCAATGAGGTCGGGGCCATCTGGCCGCCGGTCATGCCGTAGATCGCGTTGTTGACGAAGAAGACGCAGTAGTTCTCTCCGCGGTTCGCCGCCTGGATGAAGGCGTTGAAGCCGATTGCCGCGAGGTCGCCGTCACCCTGGTAGCCGATGACGATGCTCTCCGGGTTCGCGCGGGTGAGGCCCGTCGCCGCTGCGGCCGAACGGCCGTGGGGGACCTGCAACCCAAAGCAGTCGAAGTAGAAATATGCGAAGACCGAGCAGCCGACAGGGCTGATCAGCGTCGTCTTGTCCTGGATGCCGAAATCCGCGATGGCCTCGGCGATGAGCTTGTGCAGAACGCCGTGTCCGCAGCCGGGGCAGTAGGACATGTTTTTCTTGATGGAGCCGGGACGCCGTTCAAACGTCTCGAAGAACCCTTTCGGGCGACCGAATTTCACCACTTCTGACATCTTCAGTTCCCTCCCTTCGCAAGCTTGCGGACATGACGAACCACGTCATCGACGGTGACCAGATTTCCGCCCATCCGGTTCACCAGGGAGACCGGACGGGAGCATTCGATGGCCAGCCGGATGTCGTCGATCATCTGGCCGTTGTTCAACTCCACGGACACGAAGCTCTTGGCGTGTTCCGCGTGCTTGCGGAAGGCCTTCTTCGGGAAGGGGAAGAGCGTGAGTGGACGGATGACGCCGGCGCGGATGCCTTCTTCGCGGAGCCGTTCGGCGGCGGTGCGGATCACGCGACCGCAGATTCCGAACCCGCTGATGATGAACTCCGCGTCGTCGGCGAGGTATTCCTCGCAGCGCTGTTCGTTCTCCTCGATGCGAGCGTATTTTTCATTCAGATGGATGTTGACCTTTTCGAGGTCGGCCGGCTCCATGTAGATGCTGGTGAGGTAGTTGGTGCGCGGGTTGACCTTGAAGTCCAGCGCCCACTCCGGAGATTCGCGGCGCGGACGCGGGGCGGGCAGAGTCACGGACTCGAGCATCTGGCCGACCACGCCGTCGGTCAGCAGATAGACGGGCGAGCGGTACTGGTCCGCCAGGTCGAAGGCCAGTCCCGCGAAATCGCACATCTCCTGCGCGGAGCCGGGGGCCAGCACGATGACCTTGTATCCGCCGTGGCCGCCGCCTTTCGTGATCTGGTTGTAGTCGGACTGCTCGGGGGCGATGTTGCCCAGGCCGGGACCGCCGCGCATGACGTCGATGATGACGCAGGGCAGCTCCATCGTCGCGATGTAGGAGACGCCCTCCTGCTTGAGGCTGATGCCGAGTCCGGAACTGGCGGTCATGACGCGTCGGCCGGCTGCGGAGGCGCCCATTACCATATTAATAGAGGCGGTCTCGCACTCCGCCTGAAGGAAAGTGCGGCCCAGCAGCGGGAATTTCTCCGCCGCAGTCTGCGCGATTTCACTGGCGGGCGTGATCGGATAGCCGAAGAAGCAGTCACATCCGGCAAGCAATGCACCATAGACGACGGCCTCGTTGCCCTTGAGAAGGAGTTTGTTGCTGTATTCCATAAGTCAATCCTCCCCAGTGATTTCAAAAACGGTGATCGCACCCGGCTCGGGGCAGGTGTAGAAGCACGCTCCACAGCCAATGCAACCATCGCCGACATATTCGGCGTATGGCACGCCCATGATGTTGAGGGCACTCCCCAGCTTCAACAGCTTCTTCGGACAGGCGTTCACGCAACGCCCGCAGCCCTTGCACTCGTTGGGTTCCGGATGACACCGGAATTTCTTTTTGACAACCTGACTCATAACACCTTATCTTTCCTCAAAAAAGGATTTTGATTTCCCTTGGATTGGACAAACTTCTTAATATAAACTCAAAATCGATGTTTTCAAGTGGATTTGCCTCACATGGAGTAAGATAGTCGAAGCGTAGAGAAGATTCCATAACTCTTTGCAAACTAAACACGAAAGGATGCGCAGATGCGCCAAAATGTGGCTCGCATCGCACGCTTCGAATGGTAAAATTTTATTTATAAATACAACTATATTGGTTGTGTATAATTGGTAAATTTAATAATTCATTGTATATTATTGGAAACTTACGAAGTCAATCACTTTAGTATAGAACCTGAATCCGTGAGTTGTGGGGGACGTTCTGCCAGCGGAGTGATGTACTGCCGGCGCCCCGCCGACGAAATGAGTTGTGGCGAAAAATCACCACAGAGTTTAAACCCAATCCAATAGGAAAAAACCACAATGAAGAAACTTCTCGCAGTGCTTGCCTTGGCTTTTATGGTCGCAGGGTGTGTTTGTGCCAATGGCAAAAAATGCTGTCCGTCAAAGACCACCTGTTGCGACCAAAAGTGCGCTTGCTGCCAGCCGTCCTGCTGCACGGAAGGCGCGTCCTGCTGCAAATAGTTCTGGCCGGAGGAATTAGGAATTAGGAATTAGCAATTAGCAATGTTTTTGTTCCCCGAGGGGACAGCCTTAAGCCTTTAGCTCTTAGCTCTTAGCCAGGTTAGGTGCCCGTATGGGGAACAAGTGTTTTGTGCACATCGATTTAATTTCACGCCCATGAGCAATCCATTCGCGTTAT
>JAFXSU010000231.1 GCA_017525435.1 Victivallales bacterium | reverse complement strand
CCCCGCGTTTAAATTCAGGCTACATTTCACATTTTATATGGCTGACTTAGCAGTACAACTTGGACCGCTGAAGTTGCGGAACCCCATCGTCACCGCATCGGGGACCTTCGGCTACGGAGCAGAGTACGCCTCGCTCGTGCCGTTCGACCAATTGGGCGCCATCACCGTCAAGGGCGTCTCGCCCTTCCCTTGCGACGGCAACCCGATGCCGCGCACCGCTGAGGTCTTTGGCGGAATGCTCAATGCAATTGGTTTGCAAAACCCTGGAATAGAAAGATTTATAACAGACGAGCACTATCTGCCCTATCTTCGCACCCTGCCCTGCCCTGTGATTGTGAACATCTGGGGCAAGTCCATCGAGCAATACGCCGAAGTCGCCGCGCGACTGGACGCCGAGCGCGAAGGCGTGGCGGCCCTGGAGATCAATATCTCCTGCCCGAATGTCAAGGCGGGCGGAATCGCCTTCGGCACCGATCCGGCCGAAGCCGCAAAGGTCGTCTCCGCCGTGCGCAAGGCGACCACGCTTCCACTCATCACCAAGCTCTCCCCCAATGTCACTCGCATTGCGGACTTCGCACGCTCCACCGTGGACGCCGGCAGCGACATGCTCTCGCTCATCAACACTTTCACCGGGTTGGCCATCGACCTTGAGAAACGCAAGAGCAAACTCGCAAACTTCACCGGTGGATTCTCCGGTCCCGCGCTCAAACCCGTCGCCCTGCGGATGGTCTATGAAGTCCACCAGGCCGTGCCCGACACTCCCATCATCGGCATGGGCGGCGTCACCAGCGGCACCGACGCACTGGAATTCCTGGTTGCCGGTGCTACCGCCGTCGGCGTGGGAACCGCCATCTTTGCCAATCCGCAGTGCCTCATGGAAATCCCGCGCCAGATGAACGAATGGCTGGATGCGCATCACATCGCCACCGCAGCCGAACTCATCGGAACTTTGCAGAAATAAACACCAGTTTCACAGGCGGTGGGACTTTAACCTTTAAACAATCTCTCACCTCTAACTTCTAACCTCCAACCTTCATTCAGATGCAACTCACCGAATCTGGTTTGAAAGACCGCGCCGCCTGGACAAGCGCGGGCTACGCCCTCCCCCAATACGACCGCACCGCCGTGCGCGAAAAGACCCTCGCCTCCCCGCAGTGGATTCACTTCGGCGCAGGCAATATCTTCCGAGCTTTCCAGGCAAATCTCGCCCAGCGGATGCTCAATGACAACCTGATGGACACCGGCATCATCGCCGCCGAGGGCTTCGACTATGAAATCATCGAAAAATCCTATCGTCCGCACGACAACTACTCCGTGCTGGTTACGCTCAAGGCCGACGGCACCATCGAAAAGACCGTCATCGGCTCTGTGGTCGAATCCATGATTCTGGACTCCGCCAACACCGCTGAGTTCTCGCGCCTTCAGGCGGTCTTTGCGAATCCTTCGCTCCAGATGGCGACCTTCACCATCACCGAGAAGGGCTATGCGCTCAGGACGCCGGACGGCAAGCTCCTCCCCGCCGTGGAGGCGGACTTCTCCGCAGGCCCCGCGCAGCCAGTCAGCTACATCGGCAAAGTCGCCGCTCTGCTCTATGCGCGCTTCCAGGCCGGTGCCTACCCCGTCGCGATGGTCTCCACTGACAACTGCTCGCACAATGGTGAGAAGCTCTGCCAGGCGGTCAGCGCCTACGCCGAAGCCTGGGCGACTAACGGACTCGTGCCCAAGGCATTCCAGGAATATATCGAGAACCCCGCAAAGGTCGCCTTCCCCTGGAGCATGATCGACAAGATCACCCCGCGGCCCGCCGACTCCGTGGAGAAGATGCTGAAGGAAAGCGGCCTTGAAGGCACCGAGGCAGTGGTGACCTCGCGCCACACCTACGTCGCCCCCTTCGTGAACGCAGAGGAAAGCGAATACCTCGTCGTCGAGGACGCCTTCCCGAACGGCCGTCCCGCCCTGGAGAAGGTCGGCGTGATCTTCACCACCCGCGAGACGGTCAACAAGGTCGAGCGCATGAAGGTCTGCACCTGCCTGAATCCCTTGCACACCGCCCTGGCGGTCTATGGATGCCTGCTGGGCTACACCTCCATCTGTGCCGAAACCCGCGACCCGGAGCTCTCCAAGCTCATCCAGGTCATCGGCTACCAGGAGGGCCTGCCCGTCGTCACCAACCCCGGAGTAATCGATCCCAAGAGCTTCATCGACACCGTGGTGAATGTCCGTCTCCCCAATCCCTTCATGCCCGACACCCCGCAACGCATCGCCACCGACACCTCGCAGAAGCTCTCCATCCGCTTCGGCGAGACGGTCAAGGCGTACCTCGCCGACCCCGCGCTGAAGGTCGCCGACCTCAAGCTCATCCCGCTGGTCTATGCCGGATGGCTGAGGTATCTCATGGCTGTGGATGACAATGGCGCTCCCTTCGAGCTCTCCCCCGACCCGCTCACCGCCACCGTGAAACCCGTCGTGGATGCCTTCAAGCTCGGCGACGCGCCGACGGTCGCGGACGTCGAGGCCAAGCTCAAAGACCTTCTCTCCAATGCGAAGATCTTCGGCGTGGACCTCTTCCAAGCTGGCCTTGCCGATACCGTGGCGCAATACTTCATCGAACTCATCGCCGCCCCTGGTGCCATCCGCGCCACCCTCAAGAAATACACTGCGTAACTCTTCTGGGCGCATGTGCATGTGCATCATGCGCCCAGAATTCATCATTTGCAAATACATCTAGGCGGGGAATACCGATGACTGATGAAGAACTCCAAGAAGCACTTAAGCGTATCCTTGCCAAACCCTATCGGACAGAAAAGGAACTGAATACCGCTGTCGATGCGCTTTATAATCAATACTTTCGAGAGAATGAAGAGGAGTTTGAGAAATTGGTGAAGGTCGAAGAACTGAAGATGCAACAAAAGGTCGAGGAGTTCAAGCGGCAAATAGGACTCAGAGAACAACAGGAAGACGAGGAGTACGAGCGACTCGAGGAACTCAGAGACCAGCAGGAAGACGAGGAATTCGAAAGACGCGAAGAGCTTAGGATGCAGAGAGAAGAAGAGGAGGAGGACGACGATGAACAGTGGCAACAGTCAAATGACTCCGATGATGACTCGTCCCGTTTTGGCTACTCAGATGGCTCTCGCATCGTGGCTTTTGAAGACTATAGCGAAGCTGACCCCAACGACTATGACCCAGCCGAAGTCGATGGCGGTCCCGAGAACGAAGATGAGTACTTCGATACGGGCGAAGAGGATGACGACTACGAATAAAGCCTACCTCAACAATAATTGTTCATCCTTCAATCAATAGCGGGCCAGTTTTCGAAGGTGATAGACCGACGATTTTCGTCCAGATGCCGAAAACGAATGGTTCGCAACGATGGACGCGCCAATAGCCCGGCAATCTGCTCAGGCCATTCCACAAGAGTGATGGCGTTGGGCTGGAAGAGAAACTCGTCAATGCCAAAGGCTAGCGCCGCATTCTCATCCGTAATACGATACATGTCAAGATGATATAGATATTCGCCATTAGGGCGGCGATATTCCTGGGCAACGGTGAAAGTCGGACTGGTAACTGCCTCGGCAATGCCCAGTCCGCGAGCGATGCCACGAGCCAACACGGTCTTGCCACAGCCCAGGTCACCCACCAGCGCAACCACGCTACCCGACGGGAGCATCCCCGCCAGCCTCGCCCCTAACGCCAAGGTCATCGCCTCGCTGTCGGAGACTATTTCTTGCATTTTTTCTTGCATATATGATGCAAAATTGAATCAGGAGATTGTAAGTCCCATCCCTGGACCAAGACGGTTCAAGGCCTGGAGAACCTGACACATGTCGCGGTAGCGATCCCCCATCTTCTTCTCCAGACATCTCATCACAATAAAGTCCAGTTGCGGTGAGACTGCGGGATTGAGGTCTCGAACAGCCCTGGGTTTCACAGTGGAGCTGGCCTGGTTCCGCCACAGTTTCTTCTCGGTCTTGCCGCCGAAAGGCATCCGCCCTGTCAGCAGCTGGTAAGCAATCAGCCCGAAGGCAAAGACATCTGAAGCCTGGAAAGCCAGCTTGTCGATGAACTGCTCCGGTGCCATGAAGGCAGGAGTGCCCATCTGACGATATGGTCCATTATCCGTGGCCTCTCGTGTCATGTCAAAGTCCATGAGCTTGACCTCGATGACATTGCTGTTGCGTTGCACCAGAAAATTCTCCGGCTTGACATCCAGGTGCATCAGATGATGCTCGTGAACCCAGCTAAGTGCCTTGGCAACCTGGAGAATGATGAGCCCCGTCTGCTCTTTGATGCGGTAGTCGTTGAGCGTAAGCATCGAGCGCAAACTTGTCCCATCGATATATTCGATGAGTTCATAGGGGCAGAAGAAGCGCGATCCAACCCCCAGGGAGTTCTGGATATTCGGATGTGGAGAAAGCGCCAGACGATGTTGGATGCCGGCGACAAAGCGTTTCCGCACACAAAGCCGCAACAGCTTCGAGGTCTGCATCTCGCGCAGCAATGCGACCGTGCCGTCAGCCATGCGTACTTTGCAGAGGTTCGCCACCCCGCCCACGGCAAAGTGCTCGATGATCCGATATGGCAAATGCTCAGAACCCATTACCCAATCAAACCTATGCGTTAAGAATTCCACCGGCCAGGACGATGCGGCGGTCCTCTGCGGTCAACGTGCATTTCAAGGTAAAACGCCGCACAGCACCATCCGCGGCAAGCAATTCCGCTTGGACCTCGTCTCCGTTCAGAATCTGCTGGGCAACCTTTTCGATGCGGAGATGGCTGCCCTCCTGGATGGCTTCGTAATCTGCCGGATCCGTGAAATAGAGCGGGAGGATTCCGAAGTTGACCAGGTTCGCAGCATGGATGCGCTCAATGGAAATCGCCAGCACCGCACGCACCCCCAGGTACATCGGGCAGATGGCGGCGTGCTCGCGGCTGGAACCCTGTGCGTATGACTCGCCGGCCACGATGAAGCCCGCTTTCCCTGCGTCACGCAACGCCGCCGCACGCTCGGCAAAGGTAGGCTTGCCGGGTTCGTTGAAGCACTCGAAGACCACCTTTGCGTAGCGCGGGATATTGCTCCTGAGCTTGAGATTCGCACCTGCCGGCATGATGTGATCCGTGGTGATGCGGTCGGCGACCTTGATTACCGCCTCGCCGTCCAGCGTCTCCGGCAACGGCGTGCAGTGCGGAGGCTCGCCGATGGTCTCCTTGCGGACAATCTCTCCAGCCTGTCCAGCAGGTGGTGGAACGATGACCATTCGGTCGTCAATGACAAACTGCTTCGGCATTTCCCAGACCGGCTCAACCAGCCCGAGGTCCTGGGCGACCTGCCGCGGATCGCTGAGGACGCCGGTGAGCGCGGTTGCCACGGCGGTCGCAGGCGACACCAGATAGCTCTGGTCGTTCTTCGTGCCGGAGCGGTTCAGGAAATTGCGATTGAAGGTACGCACGGTGATGCTGTCGGAAGCCGGGCTGAAGCCCTGCCCGATGCATGGTCCGCAGGCACTTTCCAGAATGCGGCAGCCCGCCGCCAGCAAGATGGCCAGCGACCCGTCCTCCGAGAGCATCCGCAAGACCTGCTTAGAACCAGGCGCGATGCCCAGCGTGCAATTGGGGCTGACAATGCGGTCCTTGAGCATCGCCGCAACCAGCCGCAGGTCCTTAAGAGAACTATTGGTGCAGGAGCCGATGAGCACCTGGTTGACTGGCAATCCGGCAACCTCGGCGACAGTCTTGATGTTCGCGGGATTCGACGGACACGCCGCCAACGGAACCAGTTCGGAGAGGTCAATTTCGATGATGCGATCATAGTGGCAGCCCGCCTCGGCGGACAGCGGGCGCCAGTCGGCCTCGCGGCCTTCGGCAGCCAGGAACTCGCGCGTCGCCTCGTCCGAAGGAAAGACCGAGGTGGTCACGCCGAGTTCGGCACCCATGTTGGTGATGGTGGCGCGCTCCGGCACGGAGAGCGTCTTGACACCCTCGCCAAAATACTCCACTGCCGTGCCCACATTGCCCTTGCTGGAGAGGATTTCCAGCACTTTCAAGATGACATCCTTGGCAGAAACCCACGGCGAGAGCTTCCCAGTCAGATGGATGCCAATGACGCGCGGGCAGACCAGCTTGAAGGGATGGCCGGCCATTGCGCGCGCCACATCCAGTCCGCCCGCGCCGATGGCGACCATGCCGATGCCACCGCCCGTCGGGGTATGCGAATCGGAACCAAGCAAGGTCTTGCCGGGAATTCCAAAGCGTTCCAAATGAACCTGATGGCAGATGCCGTTGCCGGGGCGTGAGAAGTACACGCCTTTCGCCGCGCAGACGCTCTGGAGGTAGAGATGGTCATTCGCATTCTCTGGCCCCATCTGGCTGGTATTGTGATCCACATACTGCACCGAGAGTTCGGTCTTCACACGCTCCACGCCCATCGCCTCAAGCTCCAGGAAAGCCATCGTGCCAGTGGCGTCCTGACAAAGCGTCTGGTCAATGCGGATTTGAATCGGTGCGCCGGGCGCGAGTTCGCCTTCCACCAGATGCGCAGCCAAAATTTGTTCGATGAGCGTTCTAGGCATCGTGTTTCCTTGTTTTTATTTAGAATTAAGAAGCTTATTACCAATTAATTGCAAGACCAGTAGAGTTGATGCCGCTGCCGATTCCAAGCATTGCCAGCTGCATTCCTGGCCGCAAAACGCCTTCCGCTTCGGCCATGGCAACCGCAAGCGGCAACGACGCGGAGCCGCAGTTTCCGAAGCGGTCAAAGATGGGAAAATCTAGTGCGACGGGCAACCCGAGTTCGGCAAAAAGCTGGTCACGATGAACGCGACCGACCTGATGTCCGCAAACGAGATCCGGCAGATTTCCGTTGGTCCATCCCGACTCGTTTTTCAGACATTGCCACATCCGCGAGGCGACCCGAATTCCCTGCACCATCAGCTCATGCGAGTCCGTGCGCATTATCGGGGCACTTTCCTCTGTCATCGCGCCATTTGTCACCGCCCCCTGGCAGAGTGCATGGTTGCTGCAGTCCGAGGCGTTCACAATGCACCGCAACGGATGGCCTCCCTGCGTCTCCGGCTCGCGTCGCGCAAGCACCACCGCGCACGCCGCCGATCCGATGGTCAGGCTGGCGAACTCGCCTTTGATGGATTGGCGGGTAACCGTTGGATCCTCAAGCAGATGCCGGATGGTGTTTTCCACCAGCGGCCCGCCATTTTCACCGGTCACTGCCAGAGCAAAGCGGATGGCACCTTGCTCGATAAGGCTGGCCAGCACTTGAATGCCGGAGGCAATGCCCAGGCAGGCATTCGAAAGATCAAAATTCAGGATGTCCGGTCCCAGCCCCAAACGGTTCACCACCGCCGTGGAGGTCGCCGGCTCCGCAAAGTCATGGGAGACACCGCAAAAGACCACCGCGTCCAGCTGCTCAGCTCTCACACCCGCCTTGAACAGCGCATCGTGCGCCGCCGCCGCCGCCGCTTCGCTGGGCAAGGTTCCCTTCGACCAGAAGCGACGTTCGCGGATGCCCGTCATCATTTCCAGTCGTCCCTCCGGCAAATGCAGGCGCTCATAGAGCGGATGCAGGCGTTCCTCAAGCTCCGCGCTGGTCACCACCACTGGCGGAAGTGCCTTGCCAAAGGCCAAGAGATTGACATGGCAAAACTGCATCTACTTGTCCACCCGCAAAATGTCGAATGCCAACACCGCCAGCATGAGAATGCTGAGACAAAAGCCCAGCTCCCCCCACACGGAAGCCCCATGCCAAATAGGCGGTATTTTCGCCAGCATCAGCAGAGCGCTGGCGACCATCGTGCCTGCCGCACAGGTTGCCACCGTCCGGCGATTCTGCGCATGGAGGTAGAACCGTAGAAACTCCTCGCGGTCATCCAGGCTATGTCTCAGCACCAGCTTGCCGCCCATCAACTGAGCGAAGAAAGAACGCAACCCCCCCGGAGCGGCGGCAAGATTGTCCCGCAAGTCCACCAGTTCCTCCAGGTGACGGTGGGCAGACTTCCTGATGTCCAGTTGACGGAGCACCGTGGCCTGGACATACGGGCGCAGATGCGCTTGCAAATCGAAAGACGGATCGAGTTTGCGCCCCAGGTTGTCGGAGAGGCCCATCGCCCGAACCATGAGGTAGATATGCGGCTTCAACGAAAGCCGGAACTGCCTACAGAGTTCGTAGAGCTGACGAAGTGCGCCAGGCACATCCAAGTCACGGATTTCACCGTAGAAATTGCGGTCGATGAATTCGCCCACCGCGCATTCGAGGTCATCCAGATCGGGTTCCTGCTCATAGACCGTCAGCTTCAGGAGCATCCGCGCCACATGCCGTTCGTCTCGCTCCAACACGGACATCAGCATTCGGCAGAAGAGACTCCTTTCCTGGTCGGTAATCCGACCGCAAAGTCCGAAGTCGATGTAGCAGATGCGGTTGCCAGGCAAAATGAAAATGTTTCCGGGATGCGGGTCGGCATGGAAAAATCCGTATGTAAAGAATTGCTTGAGCGCCAGTTCCGCACCGTCATTGGCCAGCTTCACCAGATCGCAGCCGCTCTGGCGCAGTTCCTCAAAACGATTGCCGGAAATGCCGTCAATCCATTCCATCGTGAGGACCTGCCCCGTGGAGAACTCGTCCCAGACCTTCGGCACCACCAGTGCCTTTTCGTTGGCAAATTGTCGGGCGAAGTGCTTGATGTTGCCCCGCTCGACATTGAAATCCAGCTCTTCTAGAATCGAAGTGCGGAACTGCTCCACCAGCCGTGGCAGCAGAAGATATCGGAGATTGGGAAAATGCTCGTCCACATGGCGGCTCAAAAACCCCAGCACCTCAATGTCCGCCAGAATTTTCTTGCGAATCTCAGGACGCTGAATCTTGACGAAGACCACCGTGCCATCCTTCAGCACCGCGCGATGACCCTGTGCGATGGAAGCCGCCGCACTAGGTTCCTCGGAGAATTCACGGAAGATTTCGGTCAGCGGGCGCCCCAACTCCCTTTCGACAATCTCCTTGACCTCGTCAAACGAAAAAGGCGGCACCTCATCCTGCAATTTCGAGAACTCCGCGACATACTCCGCGCCAATGACATCTGGACGCGTCGAGAGCATCTGCCCCAGTTTCACGAAAGTCGGTCCAAGCTCCACCAAAGTCTTGCGGATACGGACCGGAAGCGTTTCTTGGCGTTCATCCGAATGAACCGATTCCGTATATTTGCGCGGAACCAGGTCGCGAAGCCCCCCGAAAAACATCCCCAGGCCATTCTTGAACAAAACCGTCAGGATTCGCCGCATGTGATTCATGTTGGCGAAGTAGCGGTAGGTCTTGACAATGGGTACGAGCAGACTGCCCATGGCTTAGGGGAAATTAAAAATGCTAATTCGAAGTACGGCCGTGAATTCCAATGAAAAAACACCGTCGGCATCCCAACAACAGCACACCTTGCGATGACGCCACGTCACCACAAAATAAAAATCACGGACTCAGGTATTATTGGGAACCTGGCAAATTGACGAAAAAAACAGAAAACAGCAATACTTTAATACCTTTTTAAAAGACTGTAGGACAAATGGGCAAAAGAAAGACCGCCTTAAACCAGTAAAAGCCCTCTCAAAACCAATGACACAAATTACATTAAGGCTGATGACTGATTATGTCAACCACAACCCCCGACGATTTGTTCTCATGAAACACCTTCTGACTGCCATCCTGACCCTTTGCCTAATTTCACTCCTGCCAATCTCCGCTTTGGAATGGCGCAATTCCCTTCAACCCAAGGGGATTTCTGACCAACCGACAATATCGTTGTTGGACGACGGAGGCACACCACGCCATCAGATCGTGATTCCCGCCGAAGCAACGCCCCAGGAATCCTATGCCGCCCATACACTTGCAGAGATTCTGGAACGATGCTGCGGCAAGCCGTTCGCGGTCATTTCCGACAGCGAGCCACAGCAAGGACCGGAGTTGCGAATCGGAGCAACCGCGCGATCGCCCAAACTCGAGGAAAATGCCCTGGGCATCGACGGCATCGACCTCGTGTTTGACGCGGACGGCTCGGTAAATCTCCAGGGCGGCGCGGAGTTCGGCCTGAACAACGCCATCTACGCCTTCCTGGAGGAAGACCTCGGCTACCGCTACTGGTGGGAAAACGCCGAACGGCTCCCCGCCGAGCTGACCTTCGCGCCCGTCAGCCGGCGCTACACGCCACAGCTGGATTTCCGCAACCCCTTCTGCGGACCATCCTTCTTCGTCCCGTGGTGCCTGCACAACCGCGTCAACTACCCGCAAATCCACCTCCCTGCCGAGGCCGGCCAGCAGTCCAAGTGGCTGGGTTTCGCCCACACCCTCCCCTGGTTCCTCCCGGAAGACGAATACTTTGACGAACACCCCGAATACTTCTCGATGGACGAAAAGGGCGAGCGCCGACGCAACCGCCAGCTCTGCGACTCCAACCCCGAGGTCGCCAAAATCGTCGCCGAGAGCATCAAGCGCGAAATCGCCGCGAACCCCGAAACCCGCTACCGCTGCGTGCACATCTCGCGTCGGGATGGCGGAAATCCCTGCCTGTGCCCCGAATGCTCCGCCATCAACGACCGCGAAGGCACCACCGCCGCCACCCTCTTCCTCCTGATCAACCGCGTCGCTGAAATCCTCGCGCCCGACTATCCCGACCTCAAGCTCATCACCTTCGCCTACCTGGAGACCCGCGAGCCCCCGAAGAACATGGCGCTCCATCCGAACATCATCGTCGAATACTGCAACGACTACACCTGGAACCACCCGCTGACTCCCGCGCGACAGATGGAGGAAGTAGTCCGCCAGACCACCGGATGGGCCGCCAAGGCGCCGCTCTACATCTGGGACTACAACAT
>JAFXSU010000230.1 GCA_017525435.1 Victivallales bacterium | reverse complement strand
TCCAGATAGATGGCGCATACGTCCTGCGGGTAGGTCTCCGCATAGCGCAGCGAGAAGAAGCCACCCCAGCTCATGCCGATGAGGTTGACTTTGGGTGCCAGGCCCAGCGAGACCAGGTAGTCGTGGAAACGGTGCATCACTGCCACGCCCTCTGGATTCGCGCGAGTAGCAAAGACATCGATGTGCGCGTGGTGAAATCCCATGGCCAAAAGCGAGGTGACGCCCACGCGATGCACGAATGCCTCGGGCCACATCGTGCACCAGCTCCAGCGGCCATCTGGCGCGGGGACGTGTGGCTCGACGACGAATGCGTGGTATCCCTCGAATTCAAAGTCGTGGCGGGTGAACCCATACCACTCGGAAGTTTTTCCTTGTTTTAAGTTGTTCATAATAAGCTAATTATGAAAAATCACGCTCGATGCGTTCGACGGCGGTGGCGTGTCCGGTGGCGGGATCGATGGTGACGAGGATGCCGTGGAGGGTGATGGCGTTCTCGTTGACGGTGAAGCGGGCGGGCATTCCAGTCGTGAAGCGCGTGATGACGGGTGCGATGTCGCGCCCGAGGATGGACTCGCGTGAGCCGACCATCCCTGCGTCACATTGGAAGGCGGTGCCACCTGGGAAGATCTGGGTATCTGCGGTGGCGACATGGGTATGGGTCCCGAATACCGCGGAGACTCGCCCGTCCAGAAAACGTCCCATGGCGATTTTCTCGCTGGTGGCTTCCGCATGGAAATCCACGAGAATGACCGGCGTGTGCTGACGCAATTCGGCGACGGCCTTTTCGGCGGCGGCGAAGGGATCGTTGGAGGGCAGACCGATGAAAGTGCGTCCCAGCAGGTTAATGACTCCGACTTGGGTGCCGTCGGCAGTGGTGTAGAGTCCCCAGCCTTTGCCTGGCTGGTTCTCCGGAAGATTCGCCGGCCGCAGGGCATTTGGCATGGAGTCGATTTGTCCAGGGAATTCCTTCTGGTCCCAGACATGGTCGCCGGAGGTGAAGACATCCACTGAACCCGGATTGAATTCCAGGAGCAACGGCTTGGTCATGCCGTTGCCACCGGCCATGTTCTCGCCATTGGCCACGCAGAAATCGATGGAGAATTCCTTCCGCAGTGCCGGAACGAGTTTCTTGGCCGCTTCGCGACCACCGTGGCCAACGATGTCGCCGATGAAAAGAAGGGTAAGCATGAAGTGGGACGGTTGGGACGGTTGGGACAGATGGGACGATTGGGACGGTTGGGACGGTTGGGACAGATGGGACAGGTGGGACGATTGGGACAGGTGGGACGATTGGGACGATTGGGACGATTGGGACAGATGCGGCTAGTTCGGCTAGTTCGGCTAGCGGGCTGAATCCCCCTTTACCTTGTACATTGTACCTTATTACCTTTAAACTATCGTGCGGGTTCCAAGGTGAGGCGTTGTTGTTTGGGTTGCACATCGGCGATGCGGACGTTCAGGTGGTCGCCGATGGATGGGCGGTCGCGTGTCATTACGACGCCACGCACGAAGAAATCGTCCAGTTCAGCCAGAGTCATCACGCCTTCCTGCCGGACGATGGTGGCGCCGGTGGTCTTGCCGAGAAATTCGCGTCGGAGGTATTCCAGCGTCCAGAACGCCTTTGCCTCACGTTCGAGAGAGCGATTCTGTGAAGAGGTATGGTCCACGTTGTCAAGGATGCCGAAGAGTTCCGTCTGCTGATAGGGCAGGGGCTGTCCGGTGAGGTGCGCTTCCAGTTGGCGTTGTAGCACGAGGTCGGCGTAGCGTCGAAGCGGCGAACTGACCTGAGCGTAGAGGTCCAGGCCGAGACCGAAATGCGGTGCGGGGTAGGTGGAGAGGCGGGTGCGTTTCATTTTGCGCACCTGCTGGTCGAAGTCGATGGGATCGTAGTGGATGACCGAATGCACATCGTCCAGCGGGGCTTCCTGACAGCGGTAGATGATGGGGAGGTCGTTGCGCAGTGCGTATTTGGCGGCCAAGTGGTTGGCCATTACCATGAACTCGCGTACAAGGTTGTGGCTCGGCGTCTCCTGGTCCTCGCGTTCCAAGGTGATGACGTCGTTTTTTACATGGATCTTGAGTTCCGGGCGGTTGAGGCTGACTGCACCGGCTTCGTCGCGGAGCCGCTGATGTGCTTCGGCCAGGCGGTTCAGGCTACGAAGGGCGACAGCCAGGGAATCATTTTCGTTGCCTTCCTGAAGCAACCGATCGGCCTCGATGTAGGTCAAGCGGTGCGTGACGCGGACGCGGGAAGGGCAGAAGCGCCAGTCCAGAATTTCGCCGTCTGGCGACATCTGGACAAGGAAACTCATTGCGGGGCGAATCTCGCCTGCGTTCAGGCTGGCCAGGTCGCATCCCAGATGTTCCGGGAACATCGTGACCGTGGTGGTGGGCAGATACAGAGAAAGAGGTCGCTCGGCGGCAATTTGATCCAAAAGGTCGTCCTTGTGGACAAAGAAAGATGGATTTGCGAGGTGGATTCCGACCTGGAATGAGCCGTCGGGGAGGTTTTCCAGGGAAAGTGCGTCGTCGATTTCGCGTGTCCACTCGTCGTCGATGGAGGCGATTTCGAGATGTGTGAGGTCCTCGCGATCGGCCGATGGCACGTATGGGGGGAGTTCTTGCGCGAATTGGAGCGCCTCGTCAGTGAAGCCGGCGTGGATGCCATTGGCCAGCAGAAAGTCGTCGGCGTCGTCAGGGAGACGGTTTACCTTGCGTAGCAAGGAGAGCGCGAGTTCGCGCGGGGAGAGTCTGCTGGTGGCGGCGGAGAGGATGTTCACCGCATCGCTGTTGTAGCCACGCAACAGGTAGTCGAGGCATCGCTTCACGAAGGGCTCGAGTTCCTCCGGAACCTCCAGCGGCTCCTTTGCGCATTGTTCGGCGTTGGCGGCGATGACCTTCGTCAGCCATGCGCTGGTGCGCTCCTTCAAAGCGGCTTTTTCCGCCCGTGCCCGCCGAAGTTCGGTAAGTTGGGCGACTTCTTCCGGCGTGTGGGCGGAGAAATTCACGCCATTGCGCTGAAAATGCAAGCTGTCTGAGACCAACAGACGGGCCATCGCAGAAAGCTGAGGCTTTTCGGCCGTGCCGAAGTAGTCCTGTGTAATCTCAGGGACGGAGGTCAACTCGGGCTTGGCAAGCAGTTCCTCCCAAAGCAACTCCAGGTCAATCTCAGACTGCAGGGCGCTGATTTGGTTCTGCAAATCCACCAGAGAGGGAACAGGGTTGTTGGTAGGACAGCGCCCGTAGTCGCAAAGAACCTGCCGGAGGGGAATTTTCACCACCTGGTTCATGACATTCTGGACTTGGATTCGTTCGCCCTGGTCCTTGACAACTACTCCCAGATTCAGGTCGGAGTTCCCGAAAATATCAACAATCGTGTGAAGTGCGTACGGCATATCCTATAATATAATCAGGCGAAGGGGCACTATTGGCCGTCAAGCTTCAAATGCACATCGCCGGCCGAAATCACGACTTCACCTTGCCCTGCAACTTCAAGCCGCAACAGGCCGGTGGGGGTGATGCCAAGAACGGTTCCCTCTAACTGGTCGGTGGGACGTTGGACGGCGATGGTGCGTCCACGCAGAATGTCGGCCTTTTCCCAGGTGGATAAAAATAGTTCTAAATCATTTATATTTAGCCACTTAATATATAATTCATCAAAGGCATTGAGAATTTCCGCCAGAAGCGTGGTTCGGTCGAAGTCATGACCGGCGGCAATGGCCAGAGAAGTAGCGGTTGTCTGGAGTTCGGGTGGAAAATCCCCCCACTGTGCATTGACATTCAGGCCGATGCCGACCACGATGGCGCACCTGTCGCCAGACTGCGGAGGACACTCGCAGAGGATTCCCGACAGCTTTCGGTTCTGAAGCCAGAGGTCGTTGGGCCATTTCAGACCGATGTCAAGTTCCGGTGCGACTTTTCGGATTGCCTGGTGGAGGGCCAGCGCGGCGACCATCGCCAGCTGTGGAAGGCGCGTCTGCGGGCATTGCGGGCGCAACAGAACCGAGAAGTAGAGATTTCGACCAGGCGGCGAGTGCCAGAGTCGTCGCTGTCGGCCGCGGCCGGCGGTTTGAATCTCAGAAACCACCATAAGTCCTTCTGGAACACCATTTTTTGCCGCATCCAGCACGACCTGGTTGGTGGAGTCGCAAGTTTCGTGAATGATGCAAGTCTGGCCAAGAATAGTCGTCTTTAATAATGGAATAAAATCTTTTTTATCAATCATATATCTATTTTGCGTAGGTCAAGAGGAAGCGGGTGACCAGCGGAGGAGCCTCGGTCGCTTCGTCTTCCAGGAGGAGATGTCCTGCGTCGGGGAAAGAGATGGCCAATGCGTTTGGCAGGAGTTTTTGCCAGTGATGGAAGGTCTCCATTGGGGTGATGGAGTCGTGCTCACCCCATAGGATGAGGATGGGCTTGCTTGCCAGAGTGTCGATTTGGGTTTCGATATTGTGATAAAGTTGCCAGCTGGGATGTTTTTCCGAGAACGGCAGGTCGTTGATGAAATTGGCAATCACGGCTCGGTCAGACCACTTTTCGTAGGGTGCCAGATAGCCCTCTTGCACCACTTGCGGGAGGTTTTTGGCGTGTTCGCCGGTCAAGGCACGACAAAGGAAATTCTGGCTCCGTGCCAAGTGCTTTCCAATGAAGGGAATTCGTAGGAGAGTGTAGCCTTTGGGGAGGTGTCCTGGAAACACCGTTCCATCCAGAATAACGATTCGTCGGATTCGCTCCGGATGTGCGATGGCATAATTGAGGCCGATGGTGCTACCCCAACCCTGCATGATGAGATCGAATTGCGGAAGTTTCAGTTCCTCGTCCACGAGTTGGGTGAAATTCTGGAGGTGGTCGCTAAGGTGATAGTTCCAATTTTCCGGATGGTCGGAGAGTCCGTAGCCGATTTGGTCGATGGCGATAGCGCGGTGTCCGGTGGTGGCCAGCAGTGGGATGAGGTCGCGGTAATAGAAGGACCAGGTGAGGTGTCCGTGGAGAAGCACGATGGGGGTGCCGCGTCCAAAACTCACATAATGGAGGCGGTGCCCCTGGCTGGTGGTCATCCAGTTGGGGTCATAAGGATATAGGTTTTTCCAAGCGTCTTTCCGCACGGGAGGCTATCCTTGGATAATCAGGAGATTGTGTTTGAGAATGGCGGTCAGGAATGCCACGTCCATGGCATGGCCTGCCTTGTAGGAGAGGATGGTTCCGGCGATGCGTCCATGGGGAAGTAGCGAAAGAGCGGCTACCAGATCCATGCAGGTTCGGTGCCAGACTGCCTCCAGGGACTTACCGTTGTCCAGGCAGAGCCTGGGTTCGTTGAGGTAGCGTGTTTTTCCGGCGATGAGGATGTTCTCGCGAGTGTAGCCGAGGTTGCGATAGCGTGGCATTAGCCAGCCGAGCAGGTGAGCCAGTCGCCATTCTGCGGCAGCGCAGTTGGTGCGGGCGTGGGTTCCGGGTTCGAAATTCGTCGGCGTAAGATCAAGTTGTAGGCGCTGGCGTCCGATGGCGGTGGGGAAGTCGATTGCGACATCCAGGTGGAGGCGTGAGTCGTCTGCTTTGGCGGGCAGCCATGCCAAGAGGCTGCCGCGTTTTGGGTTCACATAGGCGACGGGGGCGGCTACCGTGTGGTGTTCCAGGGGACAGGAGGTCACATCTGCGATGTCCGCGCGGCGAAGAGCCTCGGCAATTTCCACGCTGCCGGAGTCGAAGAGCGGCGGGTCTTCCGAATCGGTTTCAATGAGCAGGTTGTCGATGCCTAGCCCAAGTCGGTGGCAGACAATGTGCTCGCTCATTCGAATGCGGTTCTCAGAAGAACTTGCCTGCAAGACGATTGCGCGATTGGACTCGCTGACCGAAGAGAGCAGGGCGGGAATCTCTGGAGCACCGGAAAGGTCAGTGCGCTTGAAATGCCAGCCAGGATGTTCCGTGGGCAGAAAACGAAGCGTGCGCCGCTGCCCGCACGAGTAGGTCGCTAGTCCGGAGACTTTTGCGGAATGCGCAATTGTGGTCGCGCAGATGGGCGGTTCGGGTTCCGGGGGCGAAGTCAGCTGGAGGTCAACTGCTTGCGCCGCCATGCTAGCCAAAGCCCGCTGGAGTGACATGCGGTCGCCATTCAGCAGGTGGAAAGAATTTGCGTCAAAATTTGACATTTCAAGACAATTCTAGTCAAATCTGGACTTCTTTTCCACCTAATGCTGCCGAACGGTAGATTCCATCGATGATTTTTTGAACGGCGAGACCTTCTTCGCCGGGGGCGCACAACGGCGTTCCGAGGCGGATTGCATCGGTGAAATTGCGAAGTTTGGCGATGAAATCGACAGGGCTGGCGTGTCCAGGCAGGAATGCGGCGTGTGCATTGAGCATGGTTCCGGCCTGGTCGAGGTAGAGCGTCTCGCTGTCCGTGGAGAAACCTCCTTTGGTGCCCAGGAGTTCCCATGCCATGCGGTCCTTTTCAATATGGGCGCAGAAGCTGGATTCGATTTGCATGACTGCACCGTTGTCGAAGCGGACCTGGCCGACGGCGAGGTCCTCAACGGTGTAGGTCTTGTAGTCCCAGTTCGGCCATTTTGAGACCACCTGCGAGGGCTTGTCGCCCAGGTATGTCCAAATTCGTCCTGTCGCGGCGACGGGTTTGGGTTCTCCCATTGCGAAGTGCGCGGACTCGATCCAATGCACCCCGATGTCGATCATCGGTCCTCCGCCCTGGAGCTCCTTTTGTCCGAAGACGCCCCAGTTCGGGATTCCGCGTCGTCGAAGCGCATGGACTTTGGCGAAGAGGATGTCGCCCAAGAGTCCCTGTTTTTGGGCGCGTGCGCACATCTGCACCGCCGGTGTGTAGCGGATCTGGAAGCCGACCGCAAGAAGGCGTTTGGCCGTTTTCGCGGCGTCGATCATCTTCTCGCATTCGGCGGGATTCATCGCCATTGGCTTCTCGACGATGACATGGCAGCCCGCCTTAAGCGCGTCGATGGTGATTTTGGCATGGGAGTCATTGGGCGTGCAGACCGCCACCGCATCCAGTTTCTCCTTGCGAAGCATTTCGCGGTAGTCGCCGTAGATTGCGGCATTCTGGCAACCGGGCTGTTGGCGGAACCACATCAACCGTTCTGGCTTGATGTCGCAGCCTGCCACGATTTCAATTTCCGGCATCTGCTCGATGGCGCGAATGTGCGAAGCGGAGATGTTCCCCGTTCCCACGATTGCCCAACGAAGGCGCTTCGGGGTCGGAGTCGCTCCCGAGGCATTGCCATCAGTAGGCGCAAATGGCCGTGGTCGTAGGACTGGATAACTCATGTTGATGCCGTAAAGGAAGAAAACCTGAGGAACGACAGAGGTTTCATTCCTCATTCCTCATTCCTAATTCCTAATTCCTAATTGATCTTGACCTCGGCGCCATTTTTGGCAGCGGAACGGTAGATCCCATCGATGATCTTCTGGACTTTCATGCCCTCTTCGCCTGGAGCGCGCAACGGGGTTTTCTTGAGAATGGCATCCACCAGGTTCTGGATTTTGCGCACGAACAGCCCATCCCAGCCGGCATCGGGAAGGAAAGAAGACGCGCAGTTGAGCATGGTTCCTGCCATGTCGGTGTAGATGTTGCAGTTGAGGGAGTTGAAGCCGCCCTTGGTGCCCATGACCTCCCAGTAGTGAATCTCCTGCTCGATGTGGGCGCAGAAACTGGACTCGATCTGCATGATTGCGCCGTTGTCGAAACGAACCTGCCCGACGGCGAGGTCTTCGACAGTGTAGGTCTTGTAGTCCCAGTTCGGCCAGGGGCAGACAACCTGCGAGGGCTTGTCGCCCATGTAGGTCCAGGTCATTCCGCTGGCTGCGATGGGGTTGGGTTCTCCCATTGCATAGTGGGCGGCCTCGATCATGTGCACGCCGATGTCAATCATCGGTCCGCCGCCCTGGAGTTTCTTCTGGCCGAAGACGCCCCAGTTCGGAATGCCACGCCGACGCAGTGCATGGACTTTGACGAACATGATGTCGCCAATCATCCCCGCGTCGCGGGCACGGACAAACATTTCGGTGTTGGCGTTGTAGCGTTGCTGGAAACCGCAGACCAGGAGTTTCTTGGCTTTCTTCGCCGCATCGCACATCTTGGCGCATTCGGCGGGATCCATGGCCATCGGCTTTTCGACGATCACATGACAGCCGGCCTTCAGTGCGGCGATGGCGGCGGGGCAGTGCACGCCGTTGGGGGTGCAAACGTCCACGACGTCAATCTTCTCCTTCTTGAGCATCTCATTGTAGTCGGTGTAGGTCGTGGCGTTCTGGCAGCCCGGCTGCTGCTTAAACCACACCTGGCGCTCGGGCTTGATGTCGCATCCGGCCACGATTTCGATTTCGGGAATCTGGCGGATGGCGTTGATGTGGGTGCCGGAGATGCCGCCGGTGCCGATGAATGCCCAGCGCAGGCGCTTGGAGACTTTCTTGATGGAGGCGGTGGCGAAGGACTGAGTGCCGATGGTCTTGTCAGCCATGATGAATTATCCTTGAAGACAGGGTGAGATTTTCAGTGGAATTACTGTAAATGAAATGAAAAAACAGTTTAATATATATTCCAATGTGTAATTTGTTCCATAAAACAACACAAAGTCCATTTAAAACATTATTTTAAAGAAAGCAACCAAATTCAGGAGATTTTACAATGAATGACGACATGGAAAAACGTGAAGATAATCTTTCCACCGAAGCATCGGAGGAAAAGAGCATGAGACTGGCCAGATTTCTGGCGAAGACGGGAATTGGCTCACGGCGTTCCTGCGAGGGGTATATCCAGGAGGGACGCGTGACCGTGAATGGCGAGGCGGTGACCGATGTGGGAACCTGCGTGACGCCTGGAGAGGATGTAGTGTGTTTCGAGGGCAAGCCGGTCACCTACGAGGACAGCGACAAGGTCTATCTGATGCTCAACAAGCCCGTAGGTTACACCTGCTCGGCCAAAGACTCTCATGCCGAAAACCTCGTCTATCAACTGATTCCCGAACGCTTCGGACGAGTCTTCACGGTGGGGCGGCTCGACCGTGATTCCGAGGGGTTGCTGATTTTGACCAACGATGGCGACTTCGCACAGCGCCTCACCCATCCATCGCATGAAATCTACAAACGCTACTTCGTGGAATGTGCAGGCCGCTTCACCACCTCCGTCCGGCGACAGCTTTTGGATGGAATGTACGACAACGGGGAATATCTTCATGCACTCAATGTCGAGCAGGTCAGCGTGCAACATGGCACCTGCAAACTGATTTTCACCCTGGGCGAGGGGCGCAAGCGCGAGGTCCGTCGCCTGTGCAAAGATGTCGGTCTGCAAGTGTTGTTGTTGCGCCGTATCGCTGTCGGGCAATTGGAATTGGATGAAAAACTCGCCGTAGGCAGCTGGCGAATCATGTCTCCGCACGACTGTGAACTGGCGCTGAAGCCCGTCAAGGTGCCGGAACGCCCACGTCCGGCGGAGCCGCCCAGGCCCTACTGGGTGAAGGACAAGCCAGAACGCAAGTCTCCACGGTCTTCCCGTGGGGGTCGTGGGGATGATGCCCCGCGTGGACCAGCTTCGCGGGGAACGCGGGAGGGTTTCCGCCGTACGCGTCGTTCCGCCCCAACGTCCTTTCCGCAACCGCAACGCCCCTGGTACGAGGAAGACGATTCGTCTTTGTCGGAGTCCACGGAGTCTCGTCCGCCACAGCGGGATTATCGTGGCGGTTCCTCCCGCGGCGGCTATGGCCGTGGCGGTTACCGCGATGACGATGCGCCCCGCGAGGGCGGCTATGGTCGCGGGGGCTCTTCCCGTGGGGGCTATGGCCGTGGCGGTTACCGCGATGACGATGCGCCCCGCGAGGGCGGCTATGGTCGCGGGGGCTCTTCCCGTGGGGGCT
>JAFXSU010000229.1 GCA_017525435.1 Victivallales bacterium | reverse complement strand
GTCTGCCCGCCAGGGTTATAGCCCGCGATGCGTCCGGGGAAGTGTTTCTCCAAATGTAGGATGGTATCGCGCAACTGGTTGCGGGCCAGTTCGCGCCAAGGGTGGGAGGAGACGCTCACGAATGGCTGGTGGCGGTAGGTAGGTTCGCGGAACTCCATCCGATCGTCAAGGTGTTCGTTGAGCCACCAGGTCGGCGGGTCGAGGCGCAGGCGTGGAACTACCAGTGCCTCTGGATTTGCTGCGAGGACCTCCGCGATTTCGTGGTCGATGCGGCTCCAGTCAGTCGCCTCGCCTGGGCGTGTCCATGGCATCTCGCACTGCACGGAAATCAAATCCACCCCGGAGTCGTGCGCGAGGGCAATCTGCCGCTGGAGTACATTGGGGCTGCCATCGTCCGGCAAGTCGTACATCAGCATCTCGTAGGCGCGGTTGTCAGGACGGTAGGTCTCCTGGACGACGCCGGACTCGACCGATGCGTTCACCCGAAGCGTCACGCGGTAGCGATGCCCCGCGAACAACTGCATTTTGCGGGGACGGGTGTAGAGGTGGAAGTCCGGCCACGGCGTCTTGGTGGACGGGGTGGCGAGCGTGAGCTTCAGCGCGTCTCCGCCGTCCTCGGGTGGCCGTCGTAGGAGCTCCAGCGTGGCGACCGTGTTGGTCTCGTTGAGCGGGAAGGCGCCCCATCCGTCAGGCAGGGGCTTCTCAGGCGTGCTGTTGGCGAAAGTCGTCGGCGGGATTAGGAACTCGCCCGCAGTTTCATCGAATACCTCGAAATCCTCCAGCAGGATGGTCTGGGGGATGGTGAAGAAGCGCAGATGGAAGGTCACGTCGCATTCGCGCGTCTGGTAGGCGGTGCGATAGAAGACAATCGTCTGCTCGCCGGGGGCGAACCGCAGTTTTCCGTAGCCGTGGTTGCCCCAGAAGATGCGTGGCCGCAGCGGCACGCCGTCTGCCTCCATGCGCGGCACACCGTTGACCACATTCAATTTCACGCTTTCGGCCGCCCCGCAGACCAGGCAGATCAGGCAGAGAAAAACGGCGAGTGTCTTTGCGGAAAAATTGAATTTTCTTTTAGTCATTGGCGTGCAATGATTAATTAATTCCTGAATCCGTGAATTGTGGGTGGATGTACTGTCGGCGTTCTCGCCGACAGAAACTGCGTTGTGCTGGTGCCGCGCCAGCACAGAGTAAAATTCACGGATTCAGGTAATTGAAGTGTCACGGATTCGACTAATTGGGAAAGGGCGAAAATGTCACCAAATCGAAATTACCGCATCAGGAAAACGTGGGAGTAGATTTTGGGTTTAATCTGGGTGGGGGGCTTCCTTGACTAAATGATTTCCCAGGGCCTGAAAAATGGCTGCGGCTGATGTCTTGACCTCCTCGGCCAATGGGAAATCGGAATACACCAATGACGACAATTCAGCCAGGTATGTTTTCTCAAGCCCTGGCCAGATGTCTTCAAAGGCGTTGACGAGCGGGGACGCAAATGGCGAACGGTCTTGCCATCCACCGGGAAAATCAAAGATATCCTGATCATGTCGAAATAGTTGTAGGAAGTCTCTCGCCCAGTTGCCAGAGGAGAGGTAGGCCTGGACTTCGTTGTCCTGGCGCAGATAATGCAGATCATAGAAATGCCGGATTTTCCGCGAAAGTTCTACGGACGGTTGTGATGCCAGGGACGCACGAATGAGCGCGACAAGTTTTTCCAGAAAGGTCTGTCGTTTGTCTAAAATATTCAAGTGGAATGGTTCAAGGTGAAAATCGGAAATCAGCTCGGGGTGTCCTGCGGAGGCCAGAAAGTTGGCGACCAAGGATTGGATTGGCATTGGAACGCATGGATGAGGATTGGCGAAGGAGCTGATTTCCAGTAGCAGCTTTCCGGTTGCAATCGCAGCGGGGGATGCTCCCAACGCGACAGAAGGATATTCATGATAAACCTTGTAATAACGCGAGCCTTTGCTGGTTTTTCCGGGGACTTGGGTTTCGGGGAGGCCTGCCGCCAGGTAACGGTGAACTCGTCGAAGTAAATTCCGCTGCTGGTTTCCGCTGGAATTGCTCTGGCCGGTAATGGCCAGGTCCAGGTCTTCGGAAAAACGATGCCCTATATGCCAGCCTTTGGACAAGCTGGTTCCTCCCTTGAAGACGACTTGGGCATGGTCGGCGCTCTGGGCCAGTCGTCTGAGGGCGCGGGTAATCCAGTAATCCTTCTCAAGAAAGATGGGGTTGATGGACATGGCCGTTGATGCCGCACCGAGTATTTCCAGGAAAAGTCGCTGGTCCTCATGCAGTTCCATGCTTGATTCTCCAGTGTTCCATGTTTGGTAGAACGGTGGGGGAAAGCGGCAGAATGTAGCGGGACAGCGGATTCAGGGAGTTCTTCAGCTCGGTTGAAACATATTCGGCGTTCTCCAGCAATGCGCCACTGAGCGCACGTACAAACGGTGCGTATTGCAAAGCGAGCGTTGCGAAGCCCTGTTTCTCTTCCGGGGAAAACTGTCTCAGCAGCCCGCCAATAACGCGGCAGGCATCGTTAGGGGTGCAGTCCGGGATATGCCGGATGCAATGAAGCGCGTCCAGGATGCGCAGCAGTTCGATGTTTTTGGGGGTTATGGGATTGGGTTGGCATTGGAAGCGAATACGGTAGCCGCCGCGGCAGATCGCCCGCTTCGGGCGGCTGAAGCCAATGACGATGTCGGTCGACACCTGGGTGGTAAGTCCCATTGCGCCAAAGGCGATGGGCCCGGTGAGGTAGCCGGATACCCGGCCGTCCTGTTCGAGAAAATCACGCAGGATGTCGGAGAGTTGTGGTTTGATTTCACCAAAGAGGCCCTTGACCGGACAATAATACCTGCCATTGCTGAGGCGGCGTAATTGTCGGGATTGGACCATTCGGTTCAGGAGACGTGACGCAGTCCCCAGCGCCTCGCTGTCCGGGCAGACCTCACGGGCGGTGAATACCCTCCCTCCGGGCATTGCTGCAATTCGTCTTCGGATGGTCTTGGAAATGGTCATTGACTGCTAGTTTTTCATGTAAAAAACAAGACATTTTATACTATAGCATTCCAAACACAACCTGCAAGCAACGATGCCGCTCTGCCTGCCGATATTTTGCAGAATCATTTCATCAGGAAGCCGTGGAAGTAAATCTTGGGTTCGATTTGGGCGGCGAGGGCGGCGTAGGCATCTTTGAAGACCGCTATTCGGATGTTGTAGCCGTCGTCCTTGCTGTCGGGATTCATGACGCCCTTGTCGTTGCGACCTTGGAAAAATTCCCGAATATCATAAAAACTAGCGTTGGCTGTGTCTGAGGAAGTTTCTCCGCCACGGTGAAATCCACTTTTCCGAGGATGACGGTGTGGTCAAAGTTACCGAAGAAGGTCTCGCCGACCTTCAGCTTCAATTCCTCTTCTTGGATATATCCGAAGTAACTCATGGACAGCGGGGAATGGGGTCTTGTTTCAGCAGGAAATCCACTACGGGCAGGATATGGATGGTGTGTCCGTCGTTGGCGAGGGTGGAATTTTCCTTGTAGTTGATCAGCATCAAGTTATTGCAGTTAAGCTGGTTTGCAGCCTTGAGGAGCGCGTTGATCTCGCGTTGGCGTGTCTTAGGCGCGGAGAGGTCGTAGGAGACTTGGATGAGCTGGATGACTTGCTGTCGGCGGACCAGGACGAAATCGACCTCGCAACCGTTTTTCCAATAATATATCTCATAGTCTCCGGCTTCTCGGTTGTCGTAGAGTTTGAGGAATACGAGGTTTTCCAGCCGCCAGCCAAGATTGTCGCCGTTCTCGGTCAATCCGGTGAAGTTGGAGACGATGCCGAGGTCAACCACACAAAGCAAATCATTTTGTATGATTTTTGCTCTGTATAGCAAAACTTTTTGATTTTTTTGCTCTGTGTAGCAAAACTTTGGGGAACGATATCTTTAACTTGCCTACTCGGATAAATGGGACGATTGAGACCCGTAGGACGAATGGGACAGTGGCTTTCAATTACCATGTCCCAAATGTCCCAATTGTCCCAAATGTCCCACTTGTCCCAAATGTCCCACTTGTCCCACTTGTCCCACTTGTCCCACTTGTCCCATGCTATCGGCGGTGGGCCTGGATGAAGGCGGCGATAGGCAATCCCATGGACGGATAGTTGGCGTAGGGGTGTGGAGTGCCGGCCTGGACGCGCAGGGTATCCTTACCGCTGTATTGTTCGTAGGGGATGGTGACTGCACTCTGGGTCAGATGGTAGCCATATTCGTTGTCGATGGTGATTCCGACATCCACCAGGTAGAAGCCCTCCTGTTCCCGGCGGTCGAAGTTGTCGATTAGCCATTTGCGGAAGCGCCACATGGCGGCGTTCTGACGGAGGGTGAAGTTCCCTTCCGCATTGTCCAGGGAACCGCAGGTGGAACAGGGGATGCAGATGACGAATTTGCCGTCGGGGCATGCCTTCTGATAGGACTCCCTGAGGCGGGTGATGCGCTTCCCCCATTCGGTAAAGTCTGCCTGGAGATGGTGACAGAAGTCATTGAGGCCGAGCATGACAAAGAGAAAGTCCGGCTGTGGGATGTCCCACATGGCGAGATACTTGGAGTAGTCGATGTCCCAGCTGAGTTCTTGCGAGTCCACTGGCTGCCAGGAGGCGCCATCGAAGCGGACGAAGGCGTTGCGGTCGTTGTCGAACTGGACATCGCCCGGAGTGGGATGGAGGAGGAATCCCGTCGCCTCGTCAAAGCGTGGCAGGACGTCGTCGAAGCGTCCGCAGGAGTAATATGGCTCGAAGCCCTTGGGGGCGGTCTGGCGGAAGCACTGCCAGGCGTTTCGCCAGAACTGGGTCGCGCCCCAGTAGCGTGCGTCGCCGGATGGCTGCATAAAGCCGTGGTAGCACTGGACTGGCTGGGTCGGCACGGCAAAGTAGTTGGCCAGCCGCCAGCCGCCACGCCCTTCATTGTATTGTCCGTCCGCGCATTTGAGCAGTCCGACCAGTCGCAGGTTTGGCACATAGCCGGACTCCAGCAGAGCGTGGCGGAAGAAGGTCCCTTGGGTATAGCTGTCCCCCAGGAGCTGGGCGGTCACCGGCGTGTCTCCCACGCCCGGCTGGCCGACGCGGATGGTGCTCTGAAGTTCCTTCACGATGGCGAATTCGTCGCCGTTGACCAGTTCGGTGGTAAGTACACTGCCGTCAACCGGTTCTGTGATGCTGGCGACCGTGCTCAGGCGTCGAAGGAACGGCGCATCCGGGGCGAGACGGAAGCGGACGAAATCGTCGTAGGGCCGCCATCGTTTCAGGATTGGCTGGACGAATAGGTCGTTCTGGACTCCGGAGAGCATCCAGAGCGTGGAGGGCATGCAGATGTCATTGACGAAGGCATTGCAGGGCACGGACGACGGATTCGTCTGGGCATGGGAAAGGGACATCAAGGCGAGCGAAAGCAGGAGCAGCAGGGTGAGAAAAAAATGCATCATGGGAATTCTTGGGAAATACGGGGGAAACCGCGCATGGTGGAAAATCGGAACTATGCGATAATATATTCCCGTTGGCTTGCATTTTTGGTTTCGTGAGGGAATCCGTTGCCTTGCCTGACGGCTTGTAAAATTTAATGGACGGCAGGCCGTTGCAATAGGAACTCGGTTGTCATAAAGTTTGAGGAAATTGTTCTGTCGGCGCTATAAAATTGGGAACTATATCTTTAACTTGCCTTCTCGGATAAATGGGACGATTGAGACCCGTAGGACGAATGGGGCGGTGGTTCTCGATTACCCTGTCCCGCCTCTTCCGCAAATCTTTCGGAAACCAGGCAAGTTAAAGATATAAATTCCTAAAAATGCTGCCCGTCAAAACTCCATAGCGGGTAGTATTACCGGACAGTAGTGTGGTGATTTGGCAGTTTTTGGGGGTGCCTTTCGGACTCCTTTGCGACGGATTCGTAGAGCATCAGGCTGCTCCTGAGTTCTTTCATAAAGTCATCGTCGGACTTCAGTTCCTCCAGGAGATTCCGACATTCCTCGCACGCCTCCAGATGGGTCGCACAGTTGATTCTTCCGAGGACGGACATTTGCCCATGACGGTACAATTCCAACTCTTCTTTGGTATAGTGCTTCATTTTGTTTACCTCCGGTCAAGTTTCTCGATAATCCGCTTCAATCCCGCAATGCATCTGTTCTTCGCAACATAAACCGAATCGACAGACAACTGGAGAAAATCCGCCACCTCTTTGACGGGATGTTCCTGGATGGCATACATCTGGAAGGCGGAAAAGGTGACTGGCTGAACAGTGGCGCGCAGTTCTTCAAGAGCCTGGGTGAGGAGGTGCTTCCGCCATTCCTCCTCCCAGACATCGTCGAAACGAACGTCGTCGGCGACCTCCGGAATGCTGTCGATGTCCAGAACCTCTTTCCGCTTGCGATAGAGCTTCAACGCCTGATTACGGACGATGGCCTTGAAATAATGGCGGAAACGCCCGCGCACGGGGTCATAATGAAAGGTGATGTCCGAAGGCACTTCGTCTAGGTTGTATTTCCCGAGGATGTCCTTCTGGAAGATTTCGCACATGACCAGCTGGACCAGCTCCTCGTTTTCATCGCGGGTCAGCCCGCAGTCCCGCCCGCATAGGAGTATCAGCGGCCGGTAGGTCATGTAGAACTCGTTCCAGGAGACGTCGTCCCCCGCGCGAACTCGCGCCAGCAAGGATTTCTTTGTGGTGAATGCCATAAATTTACTCCGATGAAAAAACGAATGTGAATGGGATCAGCATGGTGGAGACATCGGGCATTCGTCCGATGCGGATGGTTTGGCGTCATGGCCGGAAACATGCGTCTTGCCCCACATCCAGCGCCACCAGGCGCGTGGGATGAGGAGCGACAACAGCATGGCCGGGATGTCCTCGGACTGCCCCATTTCCCAGAAACCTATACATGCCAGCAGTATAAACACCGCGAAAGCATAGTATGCGAAGCGAGCGGTCATCTTCATTGTTTTCCTCCTTTGGACGTTGAACTGTCGTCCACACCTGCTGACTACCGCTGAATCAAGGTTTCTTACATCAAAACTCTGCTGTCCAGTAAAACAACAGTCAAAAGCACTACTGTCCGGTAAAACTGCCGCCCAAAGTCAAAATCATAGATCGCTATGATTCCGTTTCCTTTCCTTGCAACGAATTTGCAACCGGCCGAAATCGCATTACATTACTTCCGAAGGGGGTGGGAGGTATTTACCTCCCAATTTGGTCGCGCATGCGCGTATATGCAAAAAACGCCGCCGAGGCAAGGGGCTCTACCGTACAATTCTGGTTTCTAACACCCGATCTTCATCGGAGCGATGTTCTTTTTGGGGGATTCGATACACGAGGGAG